>JALYWP010000077.1 GCA_030852655.1 Pseudomonadota bacterium
AACGAGCGCCCGGCGAGCCTTCGCGACACCCTCCACATGACGAAGGCGGCGGCCAGGCTGTAGACGCCCATGGAGGCGAGTTGCAGCGGGTAGTCCACTCCGGCATCGATCAAATATCCGGTTAATCCCGGACCCAGCGCCGACGCCAGCACTGCTGCCGCGACCACGACCGAGCGGATCGCGCCCAGATGCGTGGTGCCGTAGATTTCCGGCCACATGGCGCCTTCGAGGGTTGAAGAGAAGCCGAAGCTGATGCCGAGCACCGCCATGAAGACAAAAATCGCGGAGGGCGCCGTCAGGTAGGCGGCCGCGAAGCATGCGATCGCCAGCGGAAGCAGGAAGAGCGGCAGCAGCGCAACCGCCGAGAAGCGGTCGATCAGCCATCCGGCCAGCAGCGAAAACCCCATGGTCGAGGCCGAGAGGACGACGAAGCCGCTCGCGAAGAGTTGCAGCGGCCAGCCGCGAAGCTCGGTCAGATAGACCTGATGGAAGAAGATGGTCGTTCCGATGAAGGCGGGAGCCAGCACGCCGAGGCAGATCAGGTAGAAGACCGGATCGCGCAGCACCTCTGCCCGCGTCCATTGCCTGATTGCGCGCTGGGCGGCCGGCTGGGCCTCGCTCTGGGGATTGCGTTCCTTCCGCACGAGCGCCGAAATTACGGGCAGGGCGACGACCAGCAGCACGGCCGCGCAGGCGAACCAGCTTCCCCGCCAGCCGATGGCGGCGGAAACGAGGACGAACACGAAGGGCAGCACGGCGCTGCCGAGATGGAAGCCGAGCGTGACGACCGAGATGGCGCGGCCTCTGTTCGCGGCGAACCAGCGGCCCGTCGCGGTCATGGCGGTCTGGGTCATCATCCCCTGACCGAAGAGGCGCAGCAGATAGAGCGCGAAGACCAGCGCGACCAGCGAACCGGCGAGCCCCATCGCCATGGTGGCGAAGGCGAGCATGACCATGGTCGCGATCGCCACGCGGACGGCCGGATAGCGGTCGAGCGGCTTGCCCAGCAACGGCAGGGTCGCCGCGCTGAGAAGCGTCGCGAGCATGTAGAGCCCGCCGAACTCGCCATGGCTAAGCCCGAACGTCTCGCGGATATCGCCGTTCGACAAGGAGATGAAGAAGGTCTGCCCGAAGGATGAAAAGAAGGTCAGGAGAAAGCCGCCGGCGAGCCACCGAATATTGTTGACGACGAAGCTGCTGAAGGACTGCATGAAAGTGATACCGGGGAGGGGCCTCCCTCCTATCCGGCTTAACCGCAGGTGTCACGCGCCGGGCGTGGCGCGCTGTCGGCGAGGCGGCAGGGATGAAGCTGGTACTGGGTGGAAAGAGCTACTTAACCTTCGCGCTCACCGCCCATGCCCGCGCCTCGAGCGTGATCGACCCGTCCGCCGCTCGCGGCAGGCTCGCCTCCAACCGTGACCTCAGTTCTTCCCGCGCCCCCTCGGCAAGATTTGCAACGTAACCCGGTGCAGGCCCCGCGCCCAGCGTGAACGGCCGCCAGTAATCGTCGAAGCTGGAGAACAGGGTCGGCGTCGCCAGCTTCTCGCAGGTCACGGCGGCCAATCCCGCCTCCCGCGCCAGCGCGGTCAGTCCATCCGGCGTGCAGAACGGGAAACGACGGACTTCCGTAAGTTCGACTCCCCTGGGATCGAGAGCCGCCGCCTGTTCCCAGAAGGCACGCAGGAACTCCAGCCCGCCGCCGGGATAATCCCAGACGTAGAAGGCGACCGTTCCGCCCGGCCGCACCGTGCGCTTCATCTCGGAAAGTGCCTTCACCGTGTCAGGCACGAAATTCAGCGTCAGCGCCGAGACGGCCGCGTCGCGGCTCGCCGTTTCAACATCGATCGCCTGCGCATCGCCGTGGCGGAACTCAACGCGCGGATCGGAAACGCTGGCCCGTGCCATGGTGAGGAAGCCTTCGGAGGGGTCGATGGCGATGAGGCTTTCCGGGTCGCAGAGCGCCAGGATCGCGGCCGACAGCGCTCCGGTGCCGCAGCCCACTTCGAGCCAGTCGAGTTCGCGCGGCAGTCTCAGCAAATCCAGGAACAGCGGGGCAATCCGCCGGCTCCACCGGCCCATGTAGAATTCATAGCTGTCGCCCGCCTGCCAGGCGTCGTGCCGGGATGCCTCGTTCGAAGCGTCGTTCATCGCGCGTCCTCCGGCCCCCATGCAGGATACATCTTCGGGGGGCAAGGCGTCGAGCGGGATCAGTGCGGCGGCTTCAGCCTGCCAGCAGTTCCTTTATGTCCATTTCCAGCAGATCGCCGATGTGGCTGGCCCCGCTCAGGAAAAACCGGCGCGAGGTTAACGCCACCGCGCCTGCCGCATAGCGACCCTCGATACCCGGTGCGACCTTCCTTGGAACTGGAGCCGCCGCCATGCATTCTCTACTGAACCGGGAACGAGCGCAGTGAAGACATTTCTGGCATTGGTCGTGGGGTTCGGGGCGTCGCTTGGCATGTTTGCCGGCGGGCTTGCCCTGGGGGTCTACCTGCTCGCAGTGGAGCCGGAACGCCAGCCCGGCCCGAGCCTGGATGTGGCCGACCTGTGGACCGCGGAGCCGCGCAAGGTGGACACGGACACGCAGAAGCTCGAACGGCTGCCCGCGGAGGTCCCGGCCGGCCCGCAACCTCCCGCGGAGACAGCGACCGCCGCTGACCCTGCGCCGAGCGCTGTGGATAGTATAGCCACCAGCTCCGTCGAGGCGCGGGCAGGCGAAGAGCCGGCGCCGCCCGGTTTGTCCGACGAACTCCCTGCAGCCCATCTGGCCTGGTGTGCCGAACGCTACCGCTCCTATCGTCCGGCCGACGACAGCTATACTTCATACAGCGGCGTCGACATGCCCTGCATCTCGCCGTTTTCGGGCGACATGGCGGCTTCCGGGAGCGCACCGTCCTGGGTCGCCGAAAGCTACCCGGAACTTCTGGAAGAACCGACGCTGCAATATGCCTCGGACGGCCAGGCCGCCCACATCTCCGACGACCATGCAAGCGACTGCTTCGCCCGCTATCGCTCCTACCGTCCCGAGGACAACACCTACCAGCCCTATGGCGGCGGGCCACGCCAGCAGTGCCGTTGAAGCCAGGCCGGTCGCACCAATCCGCCGACGGTGGCGTTTCCCAAGGCGCGGCGATGTGGCAATCTGTGCGAAAAGCCGCTTGGAGCCGCATTCATGGTCGATTTGGGAGAAATTCTCGATCCCGTCCGCAGGCAGGTCATCGACCTCAAGGATGCGCTCGCCCATGCCCGCTACCGCTATGACGGTCTCGATCTCATCATGGAAACCGTCGCGGACCCGAAAATCCGCGGCGCATCGCAGGAGATTTTCGCAGTCGCCGGCGAGAAGATGAACGCGGTGGACGACATGCTCGACGAGCTCTACCGGCAGCTCTCCGATCTCGACCGCAAGCTCGAGGCGCTCGACCGCAAGGCATAAACTTTCACTCTGCGCCAGAGCTACCGTGCCGGCAACTTGCGAGCCGTCCATTCGCTGGGCGGGATCGGGCGGCCGACTCGCATGGCAAAGGACACGACCCGCGTCGCGTCGGCGTCCACCTCGCAGCGATAGCTCAGATCGTACCACCGCCCGGCGACGCGGAAGGCGGCGCCTGGCGCGTCGATGACGGTACCCTCCTCCAGCCGATAGGAAGGCAGAAGGTCCGGAAAGTAAGGCGGCACG
The DNA here is from genome assembly GCA_030852655.1 of Pseudomonadota bacterium. Lineage (GTDB taxonomy): Bacteria > Pseudomonadota > Alphaproteobacteria > Rhizobiales > Rhizobiaceae > Mesorhizobium_K. The sequence continues at coordinate 3,680 of JALYWP010000077.1, forward strand.
CCGTTCTGCAACTGCTCGCGCAGTTCCGTGACGCAAAGCCGGCCGGCCCGCACACCGCGCGGCACCGCGCCCATCGCGGTCGTCGCGATGATGTCGCCGGTCGCCTGTCGCGAAAACAGCCGCTTGGCCTCCTTTAGCTTCGGTACGTCCTGCCTCTCGGGCGCCTGCGCCAGTTCCGGCTCCGCTTCCGTTTCTGGCTCTGGTGAAGCCGTCTCGGGCTCTCCGGGCGGCGGCTCGGCTTCGTCGTCGTTCGGCGCGTCGGCGCTCAGAGCCTGCGGCCCGGCGGCTTCCCGATTCTCCGGCTCGGGGTCGGCCTGAGGTGCTGGCGCACCCTCCTCGGGGCTGTTGCCATCGAGGGACTGCCGCGGTCCGGCATCCTTCTCGCCGAACTGGAAGACGGGCCTCAGAACCGGCAGGGCCGCTGCCTGGGCAGCCTCGTCACCCTCCGGCGGCGGCTCGGCCTCCCTTTCCTCCGCCTCGTCTTCCGGCTTTTCCGCGGGCTTTTCAGGGGGTGGGGGCGGCTCCGCCTCGGGCTCCTCCGGCGGCGGCACCAGGTCGACGCTGATCGCCTGTTCGTCCTCGGGCTCGAACAGCGGTAACGGCAGCCCGAACACGATCAGGAGAACGACGAGCAGATGCGCGGCGAGCGAGCCGGGCAGGGCCCAGCGCGACACGCGGCGTGAATCGTCCCTGTCGTCCTTCATGGGCACCGATGTGGGACGAAATGCCGGCCGCATCAAGCAGCCATGTGGCCGGACGCGTATATGGCGGCGGAGCGCACGGCCGCAGGCGGCGAAATTGCTCATGCGGGTTGCATAGGGGTGGGTATTCCCCCCATGATCGAATCCGGCATCGGCCGCATTCGATGGAGGGTGGATGAAGCGTGTTACCGGTTGGCTGTGGCTCCTGGCCGCATTCGCATTGCTGCCCCTGCTGGTCAACCCGGCCCACGCGGCTGAAATCTCGACGCGCATCGACCTGACGCGACATCCGGTTGGCTATCTGTCGCTCCTCATCTTCTTCGCCGCCTACGGGCTGGTCGTCGTCGAGAAGGCCATCCAGCTCCACAAGTCGAAGCCGGTCATGCTGGCGGCCGGCCTCATCTGGGCGCTGCTCGGCGTCGCCTACGCCATGCATGGCGAGAGCGCGGCCCTCGAAGCCGCCGCCAAGCATGTCATCCTCGACTATGGCGAACTGATGCTCTTCCTCGTCGTGGCGATCACCTATGTGAACACGATGCAGGAGCGGCGCGTCTTCGACGCGCTGCGGACCGGGCTGGTCAGCTTGGGGCTTTCCTACCGGCAGCTTTTCTGGCTGGTCGGCGGGCTTGCCTTCGTCTTCGGCCCCATCATCGACAATCTGACCACGGCGCTCGTCATGGGAGCGGTGGTGGTCGCTGTCGGCGTCGGCAACTACCGGTTCATCGTGCTCGGCTGCATCATCATCGTGGTTGCCGCCAATGCGGGCGGCGTCTTCTCGCCCTTCGGCGACATCACCTCGCTGATGGTGTGGCAGAAGGGCAAGCTGAAATTCCTCGAATTCTTCAATCTTTTCCTGCCGTCGCTGGTGAATTTCCTGGTGCCGGCCGTCTTCATGCATTTCAGCGTGCCGAAGGGGACACCGGAAGCGGGCGGCGAGATCAAGAGGCTCAAGCGCGGCGGCGCCGTCGTCATCTGGCTGTTCGCCGCCACGCTCGCGACCGCCGTGGCGTTCAAGAGCTTCTTCAGCCTGCCGCCGGCGCTCGGCATGATGCTGGGCCTCGGCTACCTGCAGACCTACGCCTATTTCCTGCAGCGCTTCGGAGCCCAGGGCGACGACGCGCCGCTCGATTCCTTCCGCGAGATGCGGCGCGTCGAGTGGGACACGCTGCTGTTCTTCTTCGGCATTATCTTCGCCGTCGCCGGCCTGGGCGTCGTCGGCTACCTCGCGCAATTGTCGAATTTCCTTTATGTCGACCTCGGCCCGACCTTCGCCAACATCACGATCGGTATACTCGGCGCCGCCTTCGACAACATACCGCTGATGTTCGCAGTGCTCACCATGAACCCGGACATGTCGATCGGCCAATGGATGCTGGTGACGCTGAGCACCGGCGTTGGCGGCAGCCTGGTGTCGATCGGCTCGGCGGCGGGCGTGGTGCTGATGGGCCTGGTGCGCAACCACTACACCTTCATGAACCACCTGCGCTGGGCATGGGCCATCGCTCTCGGCTACGTGGCCAGCATATTCACCCATCTTTGGGTCAACGCGGCGATCATGTAGGGGCCCGGGTGTGGCGGCTTTTTGCGCCGCGCCGGGCATTTTTTACGCCACGAATTGGTGGGCCGCGGCGCCGGCCGGCCGGTCAGCCGTCTACCCCAGCACTCCCGGCAAATTCAGCCCTTTCTCCCTGGCACACGCAATGGCGATCTCGTACCCCGCATCCGCATGCCGCATCACCCCCGTCGCCGGGTCGTTCCAGAGCACCCGCTCGAGGCGCCGCGCCGCCGCATCGGTGCCGTCGCAGACGATCACCACGCCCGCATGCTGCGAATACACCATGCCGACGCCCCCGCCATGAT
>JALYWP010000118.1 GCA_030852655.1 Pseudomonadota bacterium
TCGTCGTAAGCATTGCAAGTGATTTTCAAGCTAGAGATCAAAGCCGGGCCGCATGCGGCCCGGCTTTTGGCTTAAGAATGATGGCGGCCGAGAGTTGCGCGTGAAGAGCTCTCCCCCTCCGTCTCGATCCTGCGGGTCGATCCACCTTTCCCCCTGCATGGGGGGAAGGATAGCCAATCGCGAGGGGCGCCGGTCGTTCAGGACCGGGTATCCTCCGGCCCATGAATTCGGGGGGCGGTGGATCGTTCCGAAGGACCGAGACGAAGGGGGGGCCTTTCCTACCTTCGCAGGCGCTTCAGTCGGGAGCGCCCTCCGGTGAGTACGACTTCGCACACCATCGCACCGCGCCGCTTCACCGGCGCCGCCGCCAAGCATCCGCATCACCCATGGCTGAAACTGTTCGCGCTGGTCGTCAGCCTGATCGTGCTGCTGCCGATCCTGTCGCTTGCCTATGTGGCGCTGTCGGGGACCGGCAAGGATTGGCCGCATCTGGCCAGGAACGTGCTGCCCGGGGCCAGCGTCACCACTATCTGGCTGATGGCGATGGTTGCGCTGGCGACATCGGTTGCCGGCGTCGCGTCGGCATGGATGGTGGTCGCCTACGAATTCCCGCTGCGCAGGACGCTGGCATGGGCGCTGGTACTGCCGCTCGCCGTGCCGCCCTATCTCGCGGCCTACGCCTTCGGCGAATTTTTTGAATATTCGGGGCCGGTGCAGGGTGCCGTCCGGACGCTGTTCGGCTTCCAGACGGCGCGTGACTACTGGTTCCCCGACATCCGCACGACATCGGGCTGCGCGCTGGTGCTCTCGTCGGTGCTCTACCCTTACGTCTATCTCACCACGCGCATCGTCTTCCTGATGCAGGGCAGGAACATCGCCGACGTGGCGCGCACGCTGGGCGCGCGGCCGGCGAAGGTATTCTGGCGCGTGCTGCTGCCGGTGGCACGGCCGGCGATCGTGGCCGGCGTCGCGCTGGTGCTGATGGAGACGATCAACGACATAGGCGCTGCCGAATATCTCGGCGTCAGGACGCTCACCGTCGCCGTCTATGCGACATGGCTGGCACGCGGCAGTCTCGAGGGCGGCGCGCAGATTGCGCTCATCATGCTGATCCTGGTCTTCGCGATCCTCGGCGCAGAACATTGGGCGAGGCAGAAGCGGCGGTTCCATACGGGCCGCGCAACGCACATGAAGGCGCATCCGCCGCGCGTGGCGCTGACAGGGTTCCAAGGGCCGGTGGCGACGTTCCTGACCTCCCTGCCCGTGCTGTTTGGCTTCGGCATCCCGATCTGGGTGTTCGGAGCATATGCACTGCGCCGGCTCGACCAGTTCACGTCGCCGGCGCTGGCCGACGCGTTCCTGAACACCCTGACGACGGCAAGCTGCACGGCGGTGCTGACGGTAGCGCTGGCGCTCTTCCTGCTCAACGCGGTGCGCCTCGCGCGGTCGCCCGACGTGACCGCGACGGTGCGGCTCGCCTCGATCGGCTATGCGATGCCCGGCGGCATTCTCGGGCTCGGCCTGCTGTTCGTTCTGGCGCGCTTCGACAACACGATCGATGCGTTCTTCCGGACCTGGTTCGATCACTCGACCGGGCTGCTTCTGACCGGTTCGGCGACGGGCGTGATTCTCGCCTGCAGCATCCGTTTCGTGGCGCTGGCGGAAAGTGCCGTCCGCTCGGGGCTGGAGAAACTGCCGGGCCATCTCGACGAGGCGGCGCGCAGCCTCGGGCGAACGCCTTCGCAGAGCGCGGCTTCGGTGCTCCTGCCGCTGCTGAAGCCCGCCATACTGACGGCTGCGGTGCTGGTCTTCGTCGACACGGCAAAGGAATTGTCGGCGACCATCCTGCTTCGGCCCTTCGGCTTCTCGACACTCGCCACACATGTCTACGAGAATGCGTCGCGCGGGGCGCCGCAGGAGGCCGCCGCCGCAGCGATCGTCATCATCCTGACCGCCCTGGTGCCGGTGCTGCTTTTGTCGGGGGCGCTGGCGAAAGATCGCGAGGCGACGCTTTAGTTCCGGCACGCAAGAAAAAAGGCGCCTGGAGGGCGCCTTTGAATTGAGATTGCTGTGACAACGGGGCTTGAGCGAATGTCGCCTCCTCGGGGGATATCGAGGAGCGGGATTTCTCCCTTCAAGTTGGCCTGACTATCGCGTCACAGACCTTAACAAGTCCTTACCGGATGCCGAAAATCTTTATGAATGTGTATCACCTGTGAAATCTAGGTAAATTCAGTGGTTACCAATTCTAAACCGTAAAAACCGCGGATTTCCGGGATCTCTCTCAATTTCGGAGCATTTCCAGGTCGCGAAACAACTCGAGCGACTGCGGATTGGCGAGCGCCTCCTTGTTCTTGACCTCGCGGCCATGAACGACGTCGCGGACCGCCAGTTCGGTGATCTTGCCGGACTTGGTGCGCGGGATGTCGGCAACGGCGACGATCCTGGCCGGCACGTGGCGCGGACTGCAGCCGGTGCGGATTTTCGTGCGGATGCGCTTTTCCAGATCATCGTCCAGCGTGACATCGGGCGCAAGACGGACGAAAAGCACGACGCGGACGTCGCCGTCGAAGTCCTGCCCGATGCACAGCGCTTCGGCGATTTCCGGCATCTGCTCGACCTGATTGTAGATCTCGGCGGTACCGATCCTGACGCCGCCAGGGTTGAGCGTCGCGTCGGAGCGGCCGTGGATGATCATGCCGCCGTGGCGTGTCCATTCGGCAAAGTCGCCGTGGCACCAGACATTGTCGAAGCGCTCGAAATAGGCGGCTCGGTACTTCCTGCCGTCGGGATCGTTCCAGAAGGCGATCGGCATCGAGGGAAACGCCCTGGTGCAGACGAGCTCGCCCTTTTCCAGCCTGACCGGCCGGCCCTCGTCGTCCCAGACGTCGACGGCCATGCCTAGGCCGGCCGCCTGGATCTCGCCCGACCATACGGGCTCGGTCGGCACGCCCAGAACGAAGCAGGCCATGATGTCGGTGCCGCCCGAGATCGAGGCGAGATGCACATCTTGTCTGATGCCGTCATAGACGAAGGCAAAGCCTTCCGGCGACAGCGGCGAACCGGTGGAGGAAACGGTGCGCACGGTGGAGAGGTCGTGACTGTCGATGGGACGCAGGCCGGACTTCCTGAGCGTGTCGATGAACTTCGCCGAAGTGCCGAACCAGGTCATCCCTTCGGCGTCGGCGTAATCGAACAGGATGTTGCCGTCCGGGTGGAAGGGCGAGCCGTCGTAGAGCAGCAGCGTCGCGCCGGTGGCGAGCCCCGAAACCAGCCAGTTCCACATCATCCAGCCGCAGGTGGTGAAATAGAAGAGGCGGTCGCCTTCCTTCAGCCCGCCGTGCAGTTGCTGCTCCTTGAGATGCTGAAGCAATGCACCGCCGGCCGAATGGACGATGCATTTCGGGATGCCGGTCGTGCCGGAGGAGAAGAGGATGTAGAGCGGATGGTCGAACGGCAGGCGCTCGAAGGCCACGTCCTTCGCTTCGAACGCGGCAAGCGCAACGTCGAGCGCGACCGCTTTGGGCATGGCGGTGGCCGCCTGCCTTGCCGTGCCGAGATAGTCGACCAGGATCGTCTGGCGGACGCTCGGCAATTTCGCCAGCACCGCCTGGACCTTGGCAGTCACGTCGTTCTGCTTGCCATTGTACCAGTAGCCGTCGGGGGCGAGGAACACGACCGGCTCGATCTGGCCGAACCGGTCGAGCACGCCCTGTTCGCCGAAGTCGGGCGAGCAGGACGACCAGACAGCGCCAAGCGAGGCGGCTGCGAGCATGCCGGCGACTGCCTCAGGCATGTTGGGCATCATGGCGGCGACACGGTCGCCCTTCTTCACGCCGAGCGAAATGAAAAGCTGCTGCAGGCGCGAGACGAGCGCGTGAAGATCGTCGAAGGAGAGGCGGCGCAGGACCTTGTCCTCGCCCTTGAAGACGATGGCGTCGGCGGTGCCGCGCTTGCGCAGAAGGTTCTCGGCGAAGTTCAGCCGCGCATCGGGGAAGAAGGACGCGCCCGGCATGCGGTCGCCATCGACGAGCAGGCGCTCGCCCTTGTCGCCGACGACGCCGCAGAAATCCCAGACCAGGCTCCAGAAATCCTCGCGGTGATCGACCGACCAGCGGTGCAACTCGGCAAAGGAGGAGAAGCCGGTGCCGGCCCTGGCCGACGCCTCGGCCATGAAGGCGGTGATCGGCGCCCCGACTATGCGATCGGGCGTTGGCATCCACAGCGGCACGTCATCAACCATTCTCGTCCTCCGTTCCGCTCCACGCATGATCTCGCCCGCAGCGGCGCGATCCTTTTTGCATATGGTCTTTTGCCGGAGCAAGATGCGTCCGGGCCGAATAGCCATACGACGCAGCCGCCGGCGAATGCCATCGCAGAGCCACAAAGGCTTGAAATGCCTTGGCGCGGGTTTGACAGACACCGGGCAATGATGGAAACGGGCGGCAGGTCGGAATCAGGCAAGATTCAATCCGGCCGGAGTTGACGGAAAAGCATGCCGGCACACTTGCTGAGGCGCAGCCTATGGACGGTCGCTTTCGTGGCGGGGCTTGCCGCGTCCGCAGTGCTCGTCCTGCCCTATGCAGCGTCGACCCGTCTGGTGCGGGACCGGATCGCATCCGAGATGAGCGAATGGAGCGGATTCGACGTTGCGATCGGCGCCGCACCCGATATCAGCGTCTGGCCCGACTTGCAGGCGAGCCTGACCAACGTCACGCTCTCCCTGCCCGGCAGCAGCGCCGCGCTATCGGTGACCGCCGAGCGTGTCGATATCGATCTGTCGGCGCTCGCAGCGCTGGGCGGAGCAGTCGACTTTTCGCAGATGCGCTTCACGAGGCCCGTCGTCAGGATTGAGGGCGGGACCGGAGACGGCGTACCCGTTCCTGCCCTGCCGCGCGGCGGCAGGATCGCCGGAGCGATAGAGACGGCCCGTGAAATCGTCGCCGAGAACCGCACGACGCCCGACACGCGACGGCTGCCTGCGGACAAGCTCGGTGTCCTGGAGTTCTCCGAAGGAACAGTGGTCCGGGCCGTCGGCGAAGCCGAGACGGAGATCGTCACCAGCCTTTCCGGAAAAATCGGCTGGGAAAAACTGAATGGGCGGGCCAACGCCACTGCCACGGGCATTTGGCGGGGCGAGCAGTTCACCCTCGACCTCGGCTCGACAAGTCCCCTGCTCTTTCTCGGCGGCGCGGCGACGCCGGTAACAGCCAGGCTGAAATCCGCGCCGGCCAATCTCACTTTCGATGGTACGGCGAGTCTGGGCGAAAACCCGTATGTCGATGGTCGGGTCGATTTCTCCGCGCCTTCGGCGAAGAAGATGCTTGAATGGTCGCAAACCGGCGCCTTGCACGGGTCGGCGATTGGCGCCGTCGCCATGGAAAGCCGTGTGATGGGGGATGCCCAACGTATGCGCTTCGAGGACGTGAAGATCACGCTGGACGGGAAGCCGGCGCGCGGCGCGCTCGACCTGCTGCTTACCGGCAAGCTGCCGACGGTGGCCGGGACGCTCGCCTTCGACACGCTCGACCTCAGGGCTTTCCTTTCGGCATTCACCCCTCTCCAGCCCTCGGTGGGCAGCGGACCGGGCCTCATCGACGCCGACTTCGCGAGCCGGCTCAATCTCGATCTGCGCCTGTCGGCGGCGCAAGCTTCGGTCGGCAAGATCACCCTCGCCGACGTCGCGGCGACAACGCGCGTCGATCAGGGCCTGGCGGCCTTCGACATCTCCGATGCCTCGGCCTTCGGCGGCACCATACAGGCCGGGCTGCGCTTCGATCGCAAGGCGGAAGCAGCGACGGCCGGAAGCGCACAGGCTGACGGTACGCAGGCGGGAGGTACGCAGGTGGAGATGCGCCTGCTCGCGTCGGATGTCGACGGCGCCGCCTTCGGCGCGGCGGCCGGCATGACCAGGCTGGCACCGATCGGCCGCGGCACGGTTTCCGTGATCCTGAAGGGCGACGGCGGCAACTGGGATTCGCTGCTCTCGAATGCCAGCGGCTCCGTCTCGGCAAGTTTCGGCCAAGGCGCGCTGTCGGGCATCGACCTCGACGGTCTGCTTGCCCGCTCGAAGGGCGCCGTGCCGTTCACGCTGGACGAGGTGGTGAAGGACGCTTCCCCGATCGAGGCGCTGGACCTGAAGGCCAACATCGCGAACGGCGTGGCGACGGTCGAGAAGGCCGAACTGCGGTCACCGGGTCAACGCATCGTGCTTGCCGGTTCGGCCCCGCTCGGCCGGGACGGGCTCGATCTTTCCGCCAGGGTCGAGCCACGCCAGCAGCCGGCAGCGACGGCGGCCGATCCGGCAGCGCCGACGACCTTCCTGGTCAGCGGGCCGTGGAGCGCGCCGGTGGTGACGCCGACGGCGGGGCTGAGCGCGCAGTAGCCCTCCGGTATTTCTGGAATTGCTTTACCCCCGTTGCGCGACCTGCTCGTCGCGCTGGCGCTGGAACTCGCGGCGCTTGTTGACAATCGCGGCGGCGAGGACGCCAGCCGCGACGATGCCGATCATCAGCGTGCAGGCGGCGTTGATCTCCGGCGTCACGCCGAGGCGGACCTGCGAATAGATCTTCATCGGCAGCGTAGTGGCACCCGGGCCCGACGTGAAGCTCGCGATGACCAGATCATCGAGCGAGAGCGTGAAAGCCAGCATCCAGCCGGACACGATGGCCGGCGCGATGACCGGCAGCGTGACCTGGAAGAAGGTCTTCACCGGCGGCGCGCCGAGATCCATGGCGGCTTCCTCCAGCGAACGGTCGAAGCTCATCAGCCGCGACTGCACGACCACCGCGACGAAGCACATGGTGAAGGTGATGTGAGCCAGCGTGACCGTGAAGAAGCCGCGGTCGAGGCCGATGGCGACGAAGAGCAGGAGCAGCGACAGGCCGGTGATGACTTCCGGCATGACGAGCGGCGCGAACACCATGCCGGAGAACAGCACCCTGCCCCGGAAGCGGGTATAGCGGGTGAGCGCGAGCGCCGCCATCGTCCCGAGCACGGTGGCGACGGTCGCGGAGATGAAGCCGACCCGCAGCGTGACCCAGGCGGCGTCCATCAATCCCTGGTTCTGGAACAGCGAGACGTACCAGCGCGTCGAAAACCCGCCCCAGACGGTGACGAGCCGGGAATCGTTGAAGGAGTAGATGATGAGAAGGACGATCGGCAGGTAGAGGAAGGCAAAGCCGAGCACGACCGAGACGATGTTGAAACGCGACCAGCTGGCGTTCATTTGCCCTGCTCCTGCGCGCGGGCCTGGGCAGACTGGAAGATCATGATCGGCACGATCAGCAACAGGAGCAGGATGACGGCGACCGCCGACGACACCGGCCAGTCGCGATTGGCGAAGAACTCGTTCCACAGCGTCTTGCCGATCATCAGCGTCTGCGAGCCGCCGAGCAGGTCGGGGATGACGAACTCGCCGACCGCGGGGATGAAGACCAGCATGCAGCCGGCGATGACGCCGGGCAGCGACAGCGGGAAGGTGATCTTCCAGAAGGCCGCCGTCGGCGTGCAGCCGAGGTCCTGCGCCGCCTCGATCAGGGAGAAGTCCATCTTTTCCAGCGAGGAGTAGAGCGGCAGGATCATGAAGGGCAGGTAGGAATAGACGATGCCTATGAAGATCGCCGTGTTGGTGTTCATGATCACCAGCGGCGTGTCGATGACGCCGAGCGAAAGCAGCAGTTGGTTGAGCAGCCCCTCGGGCTTGAGGATGCCCATCCAGGCATAGACGCGGATCAGGAAGGACGTCCAGAACGGCAGGATAACCAGCATGAGCAGCGTCGGACGCATCGCCGCCGGCGCGCGCGCCATGCCATAGGCGATTGGGTATCCGACCATCAGAGCGAGAACCGTCGAGACGCCGGCGATCCAGAGGCTCGATACGTAGGCGTTGAAGTAGAGCGGGTCGTCCAGAAGCCAGAGATAGTTGTCGAAGTTGAGCTGGCGCAGCGCGTCGAAGAAGCCGTCGACGCCGAACACCGGCGAATAGGGCGGCATGGCGATCGCCGTCTGCGACAGCGATATCTTGAAGACGATGACGAACGGGACGAGGAAGAAGACGAACAGCCAGAAATAGGGAACCGCGATGACGAGGCGGCTCGTTACCGCCTGAATCGCGCGTGAGCCGAAGGACGATGCCGTGGCTGGCGCAGCGGAAGCGGAAACGGCGGCGTTGGCCATCCTGCTCTCCTAGCGCGTCAGCACGACGCCGGCGTCCGGCCGGAAGGAAATCCAGGCGCGGTCGTTCCAGGTCAGCGGGTCGTCGGAGCTGCGGGCGCTGTTCAGTGCGCTCGCCTTGACGACCTGACCGTCCGACAGCTGGACGTGGTAGACCGTCATGTCGCCGAGATAGGCCAGGTCGTAGATCTCGCCTTCCAGCGCATTGACGGCGCCTTCCGGGCGCTGTGAGGACACCTTGATCTTTTCCGGCCGGATGGCGAAGGCGACCGCATTGCCGGCCGCAGCGTCGGCGGCGACGTTCTCGACCACGATCTCGGCGCCGCTGGCGCCCGTGATGCGGGCCGAGGCTGCGTCGCGCGAGGCAACCGTTCCCTCGAACATGTTCACATTGCCGACGAAGCCGGCGACGAAGCGCGAGGACGGCGCCTCGTAGATCTCGGCGGGCCGCGCGACCTGCATGAGCTTGCCCTTGTCCAGGATGGCGATGCGGTCGGCCATGGTC
>JALYWP010000166.1 GCA_030852655.1 Pseudomonadota bacterium
TCTCCAACCACTATATCAGGAGTGAACGGACCCCAGACAGATGCGTTTTCCGCCCTCCTTTCTCGACGAGATTCGCGATCGCGTGCCGATTTCATCGGTGATCGGCGGCCGCGTTTCGTGGGATCGCAAGAAGACCAATACCTCGCGCGGCGACTATTGGGCCTGCTGCCCCTTCCATGGCGAGAAGAGCCCGAGCTTCCACTGCGAGGACAAGAAGGGCCGCTACCACTGTTTCGGCTGCGGCGTCTCGGGCGACCATTTCCGATTCCTGACCGAACTCGAAGGCGTGAGCTTCCCTGAGGCGGTCGAGCGCATCGCCGGGCTCGCCGGCGTGCCGATGCCGGTGCGCGACGAGCGGGCGGAGGCGCGCGAGCGGGAGCGCACCAGCCTGATCGACGTGATGGAGCTGGCGACGAAATTCTTCCAGGAGCAGCTCCACTCCGCCGCCGGGGCGCGTGCCCGCGCCTATCTGCGCGATCGCGGCCTGACACCGGCGACCCAGCAATCGTTCCGGCTGGGCTACGCGCCCGAAAGCCGCAACGCGCTGAAGGAATTCCTGGCATCGAAAGGCGTCGGGAAGGCGGAGATCGAGGCCTGCGGGCTGGTGCGCCACGGCCACGACATCCCGGTCTCCTACGATTATTTCCGCGACCGCATCATGTTCCCGATCCCGGATTCGCGCGGCCGCATCATCGCCTTCGGCGGCCGGGCGCTGTCGCCCGACGCGCTGGCGAAATACATGAACTCGCCCGAGACGGAGCTCTTCCACAAGGGCAATGTGCTCTACAATTTCGCCCGCGCCCGCAAGGCGATCGCCAGAGGCGGCACGATCATCGCGGTCGAGGGCTACATGGATGTGATCGCGCTGGCCCAGGCGGGCTTCGAGAACGCGGTCGCGCCGCTCGGCACGGCGCTCACCGAAAACCAGCTCGAGCTTCTCTGGCGCATGTCCGGCGAGCCGGTGCTCTGTTTCGACGGCGACGGCGCCGGACTGAAGGCAGCATGGCGCGCCGCCGACATGGCGCTGCCGGTCATCCAGCCCGGCCGCACCGCGCGCTTCGCGCTGTTGCCGGAAGGCAAGGATCCTGACGATCTCGTGCGCAGCGAGGGCGCCGACGGCTTCCGGCAGGTTCTCGCCGACGCCCGGCCGCTCGCCGATCTCTTGTGGATGCGCGAGACGTCGGGCGGCATCTTCGACACGCCGGAGCGCAAGGCCGAGCTGGAAAAGACGCTGCGCGATCTGACGGGCCGCATCAAGGACGAGAATTTGCGTTTCCACTATGCGCAGGAAATGCGCGAGCGGGTGCAGACCTTCTTCGGCAGGGCGCGGCAGAAACCGCTGCGCGCCGGCGAATGGGACAAGCGCAACCAGGGCGGATTTGGTGCGCCGGCACAGGGCGGCCAGTTCGCCAGGCCGGGCGGTGCGGCGAGCCGTTTCGCCGTGTCGGAAAGCCTTGCGCGCTCGGCGCTGGTCAAGCGCGCCGGCGGCGTGATGCCGCTCAGGGAGGCTGCGATCGTCGTGGCGCTGGTCAACCATCCGGCGCTGGCCGACGAAAATTTCGAGCACGCCGAGTTCCTCGAATTGTCGCACCCCGATCTTCGACAGCTCCATGCAACCATACTGGATGCGATGGCGCACGACGCGGCCGATGATCGCAGCGAAGTGCTGGCGCGCATCGAGGCGGCCGGACTGCTCGACGCCTGGGAGCGCGCGGTGGGCTTGATCCGCAAGGCCCGGCTGTGGCCGATCCTGGAGGATGCCGCGCTCGACGATGCCCGCGAGGCTTTCGCGCAGGCGCTGCACTTGCACCGCAGCGCCGGCACTCTACATAAGGAGCTGAAAGCGGCCGAGATGGCGCTGGCGACCGAACCGACCGACGAAAATTACCGTCACCTGGTCGAGATTCAGACGCAGTTCCGCGACGTGCAGGCCACCGAAGCACTGATTGAGGGTTTCGGCATACAGTCCGGCAGGGCCGGGCGAAGCTTCTGACCATTTGATTCGCTTTTTTAACGCGAATCATGCGACAGGCGCTTGACCTTCGGCGAGAATGCCGGAATCAGGTCGATTCGAACGTTAACCTGCGAAAGGCCCAAACACCTAAAACGGGGCAAAAATCGACAGGATTACAAACCGATTCAGTGGACGGGGCTGGGGTCCCGCCCCATTTGACAGAGTTAATCGGGATTTAGGATACGCACGGAAACTGGCTCGGAAGCGCGGGTTGGCGAATGCGTCTGGTTATATCCGGTTCGAGCCTGCGGCGGCCTGGACCGTTTGGAGAAGCTGAAAGAATGGCGACGAAGACCAAGGAAAAGGAAGAGGTGGAGACCGAACGCGAAGGCACCACCGATGGCCCGCTTCTCGACCTTTCCGACGATGCCGTCAAGAAGATGATCAAGGCCGCCAAGAAGCGCGGCTATGTCACGATGGATGAGCTGAACTCGGTGCTGCCTTCGGAGGAAGTGACCTCCGAACAGATCGAGGACACCATGTCGATGCTCTCCGACATGGGCATCAACGTCGTCGAGGACGACGAGACCGCCGAAGAGGCGGAAGCCGAGCCGACGGCGGCCGACGCCGAGGAGGCCGCCAACGAGCTCGCCGAGCAGACCGGCACCGCAGTCGCCGCGACGCCCGCCAAGAAGGAGCCGACCGACCGCACCGACGATCCGGTTCGCATGTATCTGCGCGAGATGGGCTCGGTCGAACTCTTGTCGCGCGAGGGCGAGATCGCCATCGCCAAGCGCATCGAGGCCGGCCGCGAGAC
>JALYWP010000167.1 GCA_030852655.1 Pseudomonadota bacterium
CCGGTCTCCTCGGCGAGGTCGCGCTCCATGGCGAGGATGATTCTTCGCGACTCGGTCGCCAGCCCGCGTGATTCGTCGAGGTCGGCGTCATAACCCTCGCGCAGGAAGCCGCCGTCGCGCTTCAGGAGCGGCAATTCGTCGGCCAGCGCCGTCTTCAGATGCAGGGCAAATTCGCCTGGCAGTGTTCTGATCGCCCGCATCGCCTCCGCCAGTTCGTCGGGCAGGGGCGCATTGGACAACAGCGTCGCGATCTCGCCGGCCGCCGAAAAGCCCGAGCGCAACGCTCCCAGGTCGCGCGGGCCACCACGATTGAGCGCCAGCCGGGTCAGCGCGCGCGGCATGTCGGCGACGCCTTTCAGCGACTGTCGCAGCGCTTCGCACAGACTGGTCTCGGCCAGGAAGAAGGAAACCGAATCCAGCCGCCGGTTGATCGCGACCGGGTCGGTCAGCGGGGCGGTCAGGCGATCCGCCAGCAGCCTTGCCCCACCGCCCGTCACCGTACGGTCGATCGCCTTGAAAAGCGAGCCGTCGCGGCTGCCCGACAGCGTGCGCATCAGTTCGAGGTTTGCGCGCGTCGCCGGGTCGATGAACAGCGTTGCGCCGTTCTCTTCGCGCGTCGGAAAATCGAGCGGCGGGCGCTCAGCTATCTGCGTCTTCTCGACATAGGCGATTGTCGCCGAGATCGCCGACAGTTCGGCGCGGCTGAAATTGCCGAAGCTCTCCGGCGTCGCGATGCCATAGAAGCGCGCGACGCGCCCGGCCGCCGCGGAGGAATCGAAAAGCTGCGCCGGCTGCGGGCTGGCGACGCGGCCGAGCACGTCGAACGCCGCTCTCAGCTCCTCGTCCTGGAACACGCTGTCCGCGACGATCAGCTCCCTGGGGTCGATGCGCAATATGTCCGAGAGCAGCCGGTCGGCATTGGTCTCGGCGACGCGGAACGCGCCGGTCGAGATTTCCGTCCACGCCAGCGCATAGGAGTTTTCGGCTCCACCCTTCACCCTTCCGAGCGCCATCAGAAAGTTCGACTCGGATGGCGCGAGCAGCTTCTCCTCGGTGATGGTGCCGGGCGTCACCAGACGCACCACGTCGCGCTTCACCACCGATTTTCCACCGCGCTTCTTCGCTTCGGCCGGGTCCTCAACCTGCTCGCAGACCGCCACACGGAACCCCAGCGCGATCAGCTTCTGCAGATAGTCGTCGGCGGCATGCACCGGCACGCCGCACATCGGAATGTCGGCGCCCAGATGTTTTCCCCGCTTGGTCAGCACGATGCCGAGCGCGCGGCTGGCCTCCTCGGCGTCGCCGAAGAACAGCTCGTAGAAATCGCCCATGCGGTAGAAGAGCAGCGAATCCGGGTTCGCCGCCTTGATCTCCACATACTGCTCCATCATCGGCGTCGCCGCCGGCTGGGCGTTCTCGCGTCTGATCGGCGTCTCGTCGTTCACCTTGTCCCGTTCCGTTGCGGCAAAAAGCGCCCGCCACTCGCCTTGTTGGCGCTTTACTCCCCGGAAGTGTAGCCTTAATCCCGAACGCTCCACAAAAACAAAGCTGCGTTCCGTGACAGCACTCCCTGGGAGGGGACACGCATGGCCAGGAAACCGGAGAATTCGGGCCCGCAGGTCAGCCCGCAGGAGGCGCTCGACTTCCACGCGCATGGCCGCCCCGGCAAGCTGGAGATCGTCGCCACCAAGCCGATGGCGACCCAGCGCGACCTGTCGCTCGCCTATTCGCCCGGCGTCGCCGTCCCCGTGAAGGCTATTCACCAGGACCCGGCCAAGGCCTTCGACTATACCAACAAGGGCAACATGGTCGCCGTCATCTCCAACGGCACCGCCATACTCGGCCTCGGCAATCTCGGCGCGCTGGCGTCGAAGCCGGTCATGGAGGGCAAGTCCGTGCTCTTCAAGCGCTTCGCCGATGTCGACGCCATCGACCTCGAGGTCGATACCGAGGACGCCGACCAGTTCGTCAACTGCGTGCGTTATCTCGGCCCCTCCTTCGGCGGCATCAACCTCGAGGACATCAAGGCGCCGGAGTGCTTCATCATCGAACAGCGCCTGCGCGAGCTGATGGACATCCCCGTCTTCCACGACGACCAGCACGGCACCGCCATCATCGCCACCGCCGGCCTCATCAACGCGCTGCACCTCACCGGGCGCGACATGAAGAACGCAAAGCTCGTCTGCAACGGCGCCGGCTCGGCCGGCATCGCCTGCATCGA
>JALYWP010000175.1 GCA_030852655.1 Pseudomonadota bacterium
AGGCTCCGGAATGCCTGCCTCAGCGCATTCGACCAGCCGTCGGATATGGTGCGGTAATATGGATCGTCCTGTGCGATGCGCTTCTGCAGGCCGACCCTGAAACTGTCCTTCTCGTAGAAGAGCAGGTCCAGCGGCAGACCGACCGACAGATTGGATTTCAGCGTGGAATCGAAGGAGACGAGCAGGAGTTTCACCGTCTCGGCGAAGCTCATTGTCTTGTCGTAGGCACGCACGATGATGGGCTTGCCGTATTTGGTTTCGCCAACCTGGAAGAACGGAGTGTCATCGCTGGACTCGATGAAGTTGCCTTCCGGGTAGATCATGAACAGCCGCGGCTCGGTGCCACGTATCTGGCCGCCAAGGATGAAGGAGGCGTTGAAATAGGAATCGGCCCTTTCGCCCTCCGGAGCAGAGTGAGCGATGACCTCCTTCACAGCGTTCCCGACCAGCTTTGCCGTCTGGAACATGGACGGCATCTCGAGAAGGGTCGGGGCGCGCTCGCTGACAGCCTTGGCGCGCTCGTCGAGCATGCTGACCACCGATTGCGTGGTGGCCAGGTTTCCGGCCGACATCAGCACGATGACGCGTTCCCCAGGCACCTCCCAGACACGCATCTTGCGAAAAGTGGAGATGGAATCGATGCCCGCATTGGTGCGCGTGTCCGACATGAACACGAGCCCCCGGTCTATCTTCAGTCCCACGCAATACGTCATCGAATCGATCTGGCCGCAAATTTCCGGATTACTGCTCTACCGTGATCGCCACCGCAAGCCGTTCTTCGGCCCGTCCAAGGCGGATGCCCGA
Organism: Pseudomonadota bacterium; assembly: GCA_030852655.1. GTDB lineage: Bacteria > Pseudomonadota > Alphaproteobacteria > Rhizobiales > Rhizobiaceae > Mesorhizobium_K. Next base: position 805 of record JALYWP010000175.1, read on the forward strand.
CACCGGCATGGCGTCGCGATAATCGCGACCGACTGCCACGCGCACATAGCGCTCGTCGGGCGAAATGCCATTCGAGGCGTCGAATGCGACCCAGCCCAAGCCGGTCACATGCGCCTCGGACCAGGCATGACTCGCTGCCTGGTCGACAGTATCGTTCATCATCAGGTAGCCGCTGACGTAGCGCGCCGGGAAGCCGAGCAGCCGCGCCGCGGCGGCGAATATCTGGGCATGATCCTGGCAGACTCCGGAGCCCAGCTTCAGAGCCTCCTCGGCGGTGGTGCCGGCGTGGGTCGCCCCGACCGTGTAGATCACCTTCGCCCCGATCGTGTTCATGAGGCGATGCAGCCGGTCGAGCTCCGATCCAGGCCCGATCGAGGCCGCAAGCTCGCGTATCCCCTCGCCCACCGTTGTCAGTGCCGTTTCGCGCCGGAAGAGCCAGAGTGGCGCAAAGCCCTTGTGTTCGCCGGATACGCCGGCCGTGTCGAAGGTTTCGACCTCACCCCAGGCTTCGATCCCGATCATGCTTGAATCTCCGGCAATGCTGATCAGCCTGGTATCGTTTTCGAATTGGTCGGTGAAGTGGACCTCTTCGTGGGCGCCCTCGATCGTCAGCGACCAGTTGTGGACGGCCTGCGTCTTGCCGCCGCGAGGCACCAGCCGCAGCCGTTGCAGGGCGTATTGGACCGGTGCGTCGTAACGATATTCAGTCCGGTGCGAGATTTTCAGCCGCATTGCGCCTCGCGCTCAGTGAAAACGGTAGTCCCTGGCGACCTCGTCGCCGAGGCGGTAATTGTCCTGAATGAAGCAGGTCAGGAATTCGTGCAGCCCGGTATCGAATATCTGCTTGATGGAACTGACCTTGAGCGTCGCCAGCGTGTCCTCGACGGTCTGGTGGCAAGGCAGCCTGAGACCGTAGTCCTGCTCGCGGAAGCGCAGATGCTCGGCAAGGAAGCGGTAACAGAAGGTCAGCGAACGCGGCATACGCCCGTTCAGGATCAGAAAGTCGGCGATATTGGTCGGGCGGTACTCGGCGTCATAGACCCAGCGGTAGGACCGGTGCGCCGACACCGAGCGCAGGATCGATTCCCATTGAGAGTTGTCCAGTGTGGAGCCCACCCAGGCGACGGAGGGAAGCAGTACGTAATATTTGACGTCCAGAATGCGCGCGGTGTTGTCGGCACGTTCGACGAAGGTGCCTATCTGCGCGAAATCGAAAATCTCGTTGCGCAGCATCGTGCCGTAGAAGGAGCCCCGGATCAAGGCGGTCTCGCGCTTGATGGCATCGAGCAACTGGGGCAGGTCGCGCTCGTCGATCGGATTGGCAAGCATGCGCTTCAGCGACATCCAGGCCTCGTTGATGCTTTCCCACGTCTCGCGCGTCAGAGCGGTCCGCACCATGCGGGCATTGAAGCGGGCGGTTTCCATGGCCGACATGGAACTCGACGGATTGGACCTGTCGCGGATGAGGAAATCCGAAACCGTTCCGGCGGTATATTCATTGAATTTGGCGCTGAAGGCGACATCGGCCCCCGCCGACATCACCACCGACTTCCACTCATCCCCGGCGCTCTGCGCGCGAGTCAACGCCATCCGCAACCCGGCATCGACCAGGCGCGCCATGTTCTCCGCCCGCTCGATGTAGCGGTTCATCCAGTAGAGGCCGTTGGCGACGCGTCCTAGGAGCATCAGGCCGCTCCGCGGCCGAGTGAGTAGTGAGTAGTGAATAGTGAACGGTTGCAGAACATCATGATGGCTTCCGCTGCAAGCTCCGGATCATCGCACGTAACATCCTACCGAGATCATCTGTTTGACGAAGTAACGACTGTCATCGCTCTCAACCATTAGTTCCAATCGACCGCATAAATCACGTGCGTTTCCAGTTCTCTTAGGGATCCTTGTGCAATCCTCAGAAATTGAACGAATGAGCCTCGGTGCTCTCTTCCGTACCCCTCGGCTATGTTTGCGCCGATAGACGCCGCCGACCGCCGGACTTGCGAGGTCATCCCGTAAGTTTCTCTTGCCGGGAAGTCTTTGGTAGCGGAATAGCACTCCACCGCGAGTTCGATGGCAGCCTTCCATACAAGCAAGTCCCTATGACTTGACGGAGTTCTCCAGGTTGCCCTCCCACACTACTCACTACTCACTGCTCACTGCTCACCCACCTCAATCATCCAACACCCACGTATCCTTCGTCCCCCCGCCCTGCGACGAGTTCACCACCAGCGATCCTTCCTTCAACGCCACGCGCGTCAGACCGCCGGGTACGATCTGGATGCGATCTGAGACCAGCACGTACGGCCTCAGGTCGACATGGCGAGGCGCGAGGCCGGCGTCGGTCAGGATCGGGCAGGTCGAGAGCGATAGCGTCGGCTGGGCGATGTAGTTGGATGGCTTGGCGGCGAGCTTTTTGGCGAAGGCCTCGCGCTCCGCCTTCGAAGCGGTGGGACCGACCAGCATGCCGTAACCGCCGGACCCGTGTACCTCCTTGACCACCAGGTCGGCGAGGTTCTCCTGCACGTATTTCAGGCTGTCTGCTTCGGAGCACCGCCACGTGCGGATGTTCTCGAGGATCGCCTTGCGGCCGGTGTAGAACTCTATGATTTCCGGCATGTAGGAATAGATCGCCTTGTCGTCGGCGATGCCGGTGCCCGGCGCGTTGGCAATGGTGATATTGCCGGCGCGGTAGACATCCATGATGCCCGGAACGCCAAGCGCCGAGTCGGGATCGAACGTCAGCGGGTCCAGGAAGGCATCGTCGACGCGGCGGTAGAGCACGTCGACCTGCTTGTAGCCCTCGGTGGTACGCATCGCGACATGCCCGTCGACGACGCGCAGATCGTGACCCTCGACCAGTTCCACACCCATCTGGTCGGCGAGGAAGGCATGTTCGAAATAGGCGGAGTTGTAGCTGCCGGGCGTCAGCACCGCGATGGTCGGGGGCGTGCGCAAGGTCTCCGGGCGGACAGCCGCGAGCGACTGGCGCAGAAGTTGCGGATAGTTCTCCACCGGGCGCACCCTTATGCGCTGAAACAGTTCCGGGAAGAGTTGCATCATCGTCTCGCGGTTCTCCAGCATGTAGGAGACGCCCGACGGCGTGCGTGCATTGTCCTCGAGCACGAAAAACTGGCCCTCGCCGGTGCGCACAATGTCGACGCCGATGATGTGGGTGTAAACGCCGGCAGGCGGACGCACTCCGATCATCTCGGGCAGGAAGGCTTCGTTGCCGGCGATGAGCTGTTTCGGCACCCTGCCCGCGCGCAGGATCTCCTGGCGATGGTAGATATCGTCGAGGAAGGCATTGAGCGCCTGGACGCGCTGCTCGATGCCTTGCGTGAGGCGTCGCCACTCCGAGCCGGAGAGGATGCGCGGCACGATGTCGAAGGGGATCAGGCGCTCGGCCGCCTCTTCCTCGCCATAGACGGCAAAGGTGATGCCCGTCTTGCGAAAGACCCGCTCGGCGTCGCGCATCTTTTCGGACAGTCTGGCGGGGTCCTGCTGCTTCAGCCAGCTGTCGTAGGCCGCGTAAGGATGTCTTACGCCGTTCTCCGGCTGCATTTCGTCGAACGCCACCAAGCGCGTACTCCCCTGTGGCGCCATTTCAAGATGCGTTGGGGCAGAAAAGCAAGTGCAATCGCTCAGGTAGACCGGGTACGCGGCCATGCACCAGGGCCGACAAACAAGCAGGCCGGTCACTTCGGAACAGAACCCGCGGTCAGAACGGCCGGGAACAGGAGCAGGCTATATGCGCTTCCTGTAAAGCGCCCAGCCGACGCCGGAAAGGCCCCAGGCCCTGATGCTCTCGACATGCTCATAGGCCAGGTCGCAGCCCGGCGCCCGCTCTACCGGTATTGCCGGCTCGGAGCGGATTTCGACTATAAGCCAATCCGGCTTTTTCCTGCACCAATCCCCGGTTTCGACACGATGGGCCTGCCGACCGTGCCGCCTGGCAAAGAAACTCACGACCTTCGCTATGCGGAAATCATTGCCGGCGCCGTAACTGGCCGGACCTTCGCGGGTCATCCTGTCGACGATTTTCGCGTAGGAGCCACGACCAGATTCATGGAAGAGGGTGAGAGAAACACCGCTGCCGAAAACAATCGCCGTGAGCGCCAGCGCAGCCAACCATCGCCTCCAGCCCGCGGCATCCAAACCACGCCCGAGCATTTCGGCCGCCCATAGAAGCACGAGCGCGCCACTGGCGAGGAAATAGCGCGGAAATTCGAGATTGGGCAGGCGAAGCTGCGCCATGAGGACGGGCAGGCCTACGATACCGATGACGTAGAGGCTCGTCCGACGGCTCGGGCATCTCCAGGCACTTACGCATACGAGGCACCAGACCAGGAGGACAAGTGCCCATTCCGGGGTCCGGGAAGGCACGCCGAAGAGGTGCCGGATCATACCGCCATAGCCGGAAATCAAAGCGTCGAGCGAGAAAGGAGAGGTGCTGCCAATCTCAAACCCGAACGCTCTTGCCCCAAGAATGATGCAGAGGACCAGCGGCAGAATGGCAAGAAACGGTGGGAGGAAAGCCCAGATGGTTCCGAGGCAAGCGCGAACCGGGCCATCGCCGCGCCGCAGCATGAGCCATGCCGTCCACGGAACAAGCATTGCCACCGTTCCAAGCATCGTCAGGTGCGAAAGGAACCCGAACAGGATCGCTGCGGCGAGCGCGACCGCGCCGCCCCGGTGGTCGAGCCGGCGTTCGAGGCAGAAGACGGACAGCAGCGTGAACAGGACGAGCCCGCTGTAGCCGCGCGCTTCCGAACCGTAGTGGACCATCGGATAGCTGATGGCGAAGAGTAGGCTCGCTGCGAGTTGTGTCGGTCGGCCCCGATCGGCGGTGACTGCCGCGGCCGCAATGACCGTGGCGGCGCCGAGCACGATGGAAACCGCCCGATGGACGAGCGGCGAAACGTCCGGCCCGGTCACATAGAGCCACGCCGAATTCAGCATGTGATTGTTGTCGTGATTGATCCGCCAGAAGACCTGATCAATGGAGGTGAGCCCGGCGACGAGATCAAGGCTCCATATCTCGTCCAGCCACAGATCGCCCGCGGCGGCGGACAGCCGAAGCACGAGGCCGACCAGCGCTATTGCGGCAATGGCGATCCAGACGGCCGGCAACGGGCGCGCGGGAGCGAGCTGCCGCTCCGAGGACGGCAAGGCATCGCTGGTCACCGCACCGACCGTTGCATTTGGACGCTCCGACACGACGGCGGCGAGCGAAGGGCCTTTGGGCCTGCCGCGGTCCGCCTGATTGGCGGATGCTAGCCGGCAGTCGTTTCGAAAACGTTCGCGGAATACGGCTGGAGCCTGCTTAAAGGGGCGGCAGATCGCCCCTCGCCCAACCTTCGGTGATCGCCGCGGCGAGATCGGCAAAGGCCTGCGCCTCGATAGCATCGCGAATATGCTGCATCAGCCGCTGGTAGTAGGAGAGGTTGTTCCAGGTGAGCAGCATGGCGCCGAGCGTCTCCTGCGACTTCACAAGATGGTGGAGGTAGGCACGGGAATAGTCGCGCGCAGCGGGGCAGTCACTCTCCTCGTCGAGGGGCCGGGGGTCGTCGGCGTGGCGTGCGTTGCGCAAATTGATCTTGCCAAGCCGCGTATAGGCGAGGCCGTGGCGCCCTGCCCTGGTCGGCATCACGCAATCGAACATGTCGATGCCGCGCGCCACCGATTTCAATATGTCGTCGGGCGTGCCGACGCCCATCAGGTAGCGCGGCTTTTCCGCCGGCAGCTCCGGACAGGTGGCGTCGAGCATGTCGAGCATCACCGCCTGCGGCTCGCCGACGGCCAACCCACCGATCGAATAGCCCTTGAGGTCCATCGCCTTCAGTGCCTGCGCGGAACGGATGCGCAGGTCGGCAACGTCGCCGCCCTGGACGATGCCGAACATCGCCTTGCCGGGCTGATCGCCGAAGGCCGTCTTGCATCGTTCTGCCCAGCGCAGCGACAGTTCCATCGCCCGCTCGATTTCCTTCGGTTTCGACGGTAGCGCGACGCATTCGTCGAGCTGCATCTGAATGTCGGAATCGAGCAGGCCTTGAATCTCGATCGAACGCTCGGGCGTCATCTCGTAGGCGGCGCCGTCGATGTGCGAACGGAAGGTCACGCCCTTCTCGGTGAGCTTGCGAAGCTGCGACAGCGACATGACCTGGAAGCCGCCGCTGTCGGTCAGGATCGGATAGGGCCAGCGGGCGAATTCGTGCAGGCCGCCGAGCCGAGCGACGCGCTCCGCGCCCGGGCGCAGCATCAGGTGATAGGTGTTACCCAGGATGATGTCAGAGCCGAGGTCGCGGACCTGGTCGAGATACATGGCCTTGACCGTGCCGGCGGTGCCGACCGGCATGAAAGCCGGCGTGCGCACGGTTCCGCGCGGCATCGAGACTTCGCCGCGGCGGGCATTGCCGTCGGTCGCGAGAAGCTTGAAGGAAAAAACGTCAGTCATGGTCGGTCCGGAAAAGCAGGCTCGAGTCGCCATAGGAATAGAAGCGATAGCCGTTTGCGATGGCGTGGGAATAGGCCGTGCGCATGCGCTCCAGCCCGGAGAAGGCGGAGACCAGCATGAAGAGCGTCGATCGCGGCAAATGGAAATTGGTCATCAGCGCATCGGCGACGCGGAAGCGATAGCCCGGCGTAATGAAGATGTCGGTCGCGCCCGACCATGCCGACAACTGCCCGTCCTTGCTTGCTGCACTTTCGAGCAGCCTGAGCGACGTCGTGCCGACACAGACGACGCGGTTGCCCCGCGCCCTGGCGGCATTGATCGCGGCGGCGGTGGCTTGCGAAACATGGCCGGTCTCGGCATGCATCCTGTGATCGGCGGTGTCGTCGGCTTTGACCGGCAGAAAGGTCCCTGCCCCGACATGCAGCGTCACGAAGCGCCGTTCGACACCGCGCGCGTCGAGTGCCGCGAAGAGTTCAGGCGTAAAATGCAGGCCGGCCGTCGGTGCGGCGACAGCGCCCTCGTCGCGTGCGTAGATCGTCTGGTAGTCTGTGCGGTCGCGGTCATCGTCGGGACGCTTCGACGCAATATAGGGTGGGAGGGGAATATGGCCGACTGCGTGCAGCGCCTCGTCGAGGAACGGACCCGAGAGGTCGAAGCCGAGCAGCACCTCGCCGCCTTCGTGCTTCTCGATCACGGTGGCGTCGAGCTGGCCGAGGAAGCAGGATTTGCCGTCATGGCCGAAATGGATGCGGTCGCCGGCCGCCACCCGCTTGCCCGGCCGCACGAAGGCGAGCCACCGGTCCGCCGCAATGCGCATGTGCAGTGTCGCGTCGATTTGCGCCGAGGCGTCGCTGCGGCGGCGTATGCCCGTGAGCTGCGCCGGGATGACCTTGGTGTCGTTGAAAACCAGCAGGTCGCCGGGATCGAGCAGCGACGGCAGTTCGCGCACGATGCGGTCCTCGAAGGCGCCCTGCGGCGGGACGACGAGAAGCTTCGCCTCATCGCGCGGGCTGACTGGACGCAGCGCAATGCGGTCTTCCGGCAAATCGAAATCGAAGAGGTCGACGCGCATCAGGTGAGCCTGATGAGCAGCGCTCCCGCCATCAGCAGAAAGGCGCCGGCCATGCGGCCAAAGGAGATTTCCCGGACGGCCATGCCGAGGAAGCCGATGCGATCGAGCAGCATGCCGGCGACCAACTGGCCAGCCACCAGGAATGCCATCAGCGCGGCGGCTCCGATGCGTGGAATGAGGATGGTGGAGATGGTGACATAGGCGCCGCCGAGAACGCCGCCGGCGACGAACAGCCAGGGCGCCGGCGCCTTCCAGTCGAGAGAGATGCCCTGGCCTCGCGTCACCAGCATGGTGACGAGGCCTAGAACGATCGTGCCCGCGAGGAAGGAAAACGCCGCGGCGGCGACGGGAAGGCCAAGGCCGCGCGCGAGCTGCGAATTTATCGGCGCCTGGACGGCGATGAAGGCTCCCGACGCTATGCCGAGCAGCGACCAGAACAGTCCCATCATCGCCGTTCGCCCCGTCATCATCGAAGCACGATCTGTTCCGGGTCCCGCTTCGCCTATGCGGTCCCGCGGTTCGGGATCATGCTCCGGACTACTTTACGTCCGCCGCGACCTTCATCGAGACGATCTTGTCCGGATCCTGCACCGGCTCGCCGCGCTTGATCTTGTCGACATTGTCCATGCCTTCGATGACCTGGCCCCAGACCGTGTACTGGCGGTTCAAAAAGCCGGCATCGTCGAAGCAGATGAAGAATTGCGAGTTTGCCGAATTCGGGTTCTGCGCCCGCGCCATCGAGCAGGTGCCGCGGGCGTGGTTCATGTTGGAGAACTCGGCCTTCAGGTCCGGCTTGTCCGAACCGCCCATGCCGGCACGGCCGGGGTTGAAGTCCTTGCCGCCGGACTTGCCGAACTTCACGTCGCCGGTCTGGGCCATGAAGCCGTCGATCACGCGGTGAAACACCACGCCGTCATAAGCGCCTTCGCGGGCCAGCTCCTTGATGCGGGCGACATGGCCGGGCGCCAGGTCGGGAAGCATTTCGATGACAACGTTCCCCTTGGTCGTCTCCATGATCAGCGCGTTCTCGCGGTCCTTGATATCGGCCATCTTCGAAGATTCCTTTCGTATCAGTTGTTGTCGGCGGCGACGCGGACCTTGATCATGCGATCGGGGTCGGTGACGGTGCCGTTATTGGCCTGGTCGCCCTTCTTGATGTTGTCGACCAGTTCCATGCCGCTCTCGACCTCGCCGACCACCGTGTACTGGCCGTTCAGGAAATTCGCGTCGCCAAAGGTAATGAAGAACTGCGAATTGGCCGAATTCGGATCCTGGGCGCGCGCCATGCCGACAGTGCCGCGTGCGAATGGCGTGTCGGAGAATTCGGCCGGCAGGTCCGGCTTGTCCGAGCCGCCCATACCGGCGGCCATTGCGTCGTAACCGTCATTCATGTCGCCGTACTGCACATCGCCGGTCTGCGCCATGAAGCCATCGATGACACGATGGAACGCGACGTTGTCGTAAGCACCTTCGCGCGCCAGCGCCTTGATCTGCTCGACGTGCTTCGGCGCGAGGTCGGGCCGCAGCGCGATCGTCACCTCGCCGTCCTTCAGCGTGATGATCAGCGTGTTTTCCGGATCGGCAGCGAAGGCGAATTGGGCCGTGAACAATGTCGCGGCCACGACGCACGCCGAAGCGAGCATTTTCAGCATGGATTGTCTCCTGAACCTTATCTGGATTTGAATTTTGCCTCGAGTGGAGCGACCACCGCCGCCGGCACAAAGGGGCGGATGTCGCCACCCATCGATGCAATCTGGCGCACGAGTGTGGCGGTAATGGTGCGGACGGAGGGGCTGGCCGGCAGGAAAACGGTCTGCAGTTCCGGCGCCATCGTCTCGTTCATGCCTGCCATCTGCATTTCGTAATCGAGGTCGGTGCCGTCGCGCAGGCCGCGGATCATGATCGAGGCTCCAACCTTCCTGGCCGCGTCGACGACCAATCCGTCGAAGGAGACGACCTTGATGCGGTTGGCGTCCTGGCCAAATTCCTGCTTCGCCACGGTCTCGATCAATTCCACCCGCTCGTCGAATGCGAAGAGCGGCTTCTTGCCCGGATGGATGCCGATGGCAGCATAGATCGTGTCGGCAACAGCAAGCGACGCCTTGAGCACGTCAAGATGCCCGTTGGTCAACGGGTCGAAGGAGCCGGCATAGATTGCGTGGCGGTCTGTCATGGGCGTGCTTCTAGCGGTGCGAAGGGGCAAAGGCAATTCGCATGAACGCCAGATGAACGGCGCCGTCAGAGGCGATTAAAGCGCGGATCGCCATGGTTTCACCAGCAGGATTGAAACCAAACCGGCAGAAATGCGTTTGTTGCGCAGGAGATTTTGCCATGATGATCTACATGCTCGCCGCCGCAATGACTATCGCCATGCTGATCGCCACCGCATTCGGTCTGCATCAGGAGACCGAGCGGATGCGTCTCAAGGAGAAGCGGAGCACGCAACGCGGTTTCGGCTTGCGCTGAGGCGGCACGAGCCGTGGCTTCAGGCCCCCGGCTCAGTTCTGCGTGGCCTCGTCATCCTCTGAAACCGTTGTTTCCGTCTCGTCCTCGCCATTGGGCTCCGATATCCGCTCGACCGCAACGACCTTCTCACCTTCCGCTGTGTTGAAGATGGTGACGCCCTTGGTGGCGCGGCTGGCGATGCGGATACCGGCGACCGGGACGCGAATTACGGTGCCGCCATCCGATACCAGCATGATCTGATCATCGTGGCCAACCGGGAAGGCGGCGACCAGGCGGCCGATTTCCTCCGTCTTCGAGACGTCGGTTGCGCGTATGCCCTTGCCGCCGCGGCCGATGACGCGGAAATCATAGGACGACGACCGCTTTCCGTAGCCGTATTCCGTGACCGTCAGCACGAACTGCTCGCGAGCCCTGAGGAATTCGTAGCGGTCCTCCGAAAGATCGGTCTCCTCGCCAACGTCCTCATTGGTCAGGGCGATGTCTTCCTCGCCCTCCTCGGCCGATGCAGCCCGCCGCTCGGCCGTGGCGCGCTTCAGGTAGGCCGCGCGTTCAGCCGGGGATGCGTCGACATGCTCGATGATCGTCATCGAGATCGCGCGGTCGTCCTTGCCAAGTTTGATACCGCGCACGCCTTGCGAACCCCGGCTCTGGAACACGCGGACGTCGCTGACGGGGAAGCGGATACACAGGCCGGAATCGGCCGTCAGCAGCACGTCGTCGTTTTCCGTGCAGGTTTCGACGGCGAGGATCGAATCGCCCTCTTCGTCGAACTTCATGGCGATCTTGCCGTTACGCCTCACATCGGCAAAATCGGACAGCTCGTTGCGCCGCACGGTGCCACGCGTCGTCGCGAACATGACGTGGAGTTTGTCCCACTCGGATTCGTCCGGCAGCGGCAGGATGGCGGTGATACGGTCGCCCTCCTCCAGCGGCAGCATGTTGCGCAGGAATTTTCCGCGCGACTGCGGGCTGCCGACGGGCAGGCGCCAGACCTTCTCCTTGTAGACGATGCCGCGCGAGGAGAAGAACAGGATCGGCGTGTGCGTGTTGGCGACGAACAGGCGGGTGAGGAAATCCTCGTCCTTGGTCGACATCCCGGAACGGCCCTTGCCACCGCGTGCCTGGGCCCGGTAGACCGACAGCGGCACGCGCTTGATGTAGCCCTCATGCGTGACGGTCACGACCATGTCCTCGCGCTGAATGAGGTCTTCGTCCTCCATATCGGCACCGCCGTCCACGATCTCGGTGCGGCGCGGCGTGCCGAACTCATCGCGCACGGCGGAAAGCTCGTCCTTGACGATCTGCTGGATGCGCGCGCGCGATGACAGGATGTCGAGGAAGTCCCTGATCTCGTCGCCGATCTTGCCCAGTTCGTCGCCGATCTCGTCGCGGCCCAGTGCGGTGAGCCTCGACAGTTGCAGGGCAAGGATGGCGCGCGCCTGCTCTTCGGAGAGGTTGTAGGTGCCGTCGTCATTGATGCGGTGGCGCGGATCGTCGATCAGCAGGATCAGAGATTCAACGTCGGCCGCCGGCCAGCGGCGTTCCATCAACTGTTCGCGCGCCGACTGCGGGTCCGGCGCCTGGCGGATCAGCTTGATCACCTCGTCGATATTGGCAACGGCAATCGCGAGGCCAACCAGTACATGGGCGCGGTCGCGCGCCTTGCGCAGCAGGAATTTCGTGCGCCGGCTGATGACCTCTTCGCGGAAGGACACGAAAGCCCTCAGCGTGTCGAGGAGCGTCATCACTTCCGGCTTGCCGCCGTTCAACGCCACGACGTTGGCCCCGAAGGAGGTCTGCAGGGGCGTGTAGCGGTAGAGCTGGTTCAGCACCACGTCGGCGACTGCGTCGCGCTTCAGTTCGATGACGACGCGGTAGCCCTGCCGGTCGCTCTCGTCGCGGATGTCGGAGATGCCCTCGATGCGCTTGTCGCGCACGAGTTCCGCCATCTTTTCGATCATCGTCGCCTTGTTCACCTGATACGGTACTTCGGTGACGATGATCGCCTCGCGATCGCCGCGGATTTCCTCGAAATGCACCTTGCCGCGCATCATGATCGAGCCGCGGCCGGTCGAATAAGCGTTGTAGATGCCGGAGCGACCGAGAATGATGCCGCCGGTGGGGAAATCGGGTCCGGGCACGACCTCCATCAGCTCGGTCAGGTCAATCGCAGGATTGTCGATTAGGGCGATGGCGGCGTCGCAGACCTCGCCGAGATTGTGCGGCGGGATGTTGGTCGCCATGCCGACGGCAATGCCGCCGGCGCCATTGACCAACAGCGCCGGAAAGCGGGCCGGCAGGACCCTCGGCTCCTGTCCGGACGCATCGTATGTATCTTGGAAATCGACGGTGTCCTTGTCGATGTCCTCGAGCAGTTCGTGCGCGACCTTGGTGAGGCGCGATTCCGTGTAGCGCATCGCCGCCGGCGGGTCGCCGTCGATGGAACCGAAATTGCCCTGTCCGTCGATCAGCGGCACGCGAAGCGACCAGTCCTGGGCCATGCGCACCAAGGCGTCGTAGATCGAGGCGTCGCCGTGCGGATGGTACTTACCCATCACGTCGGCCACCGGCCGCGCCGATTTCACGTATTTGCGGTTCCAGTGGTAGCCGCTCTCATGCGCGGCGAAGAGGATGCGGCGGTGCACCGGCTTCATGCCATCGCGTACGTCCGGAAGCGCGCGCGACACGATCACGCTCATGGCGTAATCGAGATAGGAGCGCTGCATCTCCTCGACGATGGAGATCGGTTCGATGTCGGACGGGCCAGCAGGGCCGCCAGTTGTTTTCTGGTCGTTCAAATCGGTTCACACGCAAAGGGAATCATGAACTGCTTATATAGGAATGCGGCCGATTTCTCCAATATCCGCAGTGAATCAAGGTGTTTTTCGGCTGGTTTTCCAACGCTGAATCAGGAAGTCATTTCAAGCGGATAGATGAGAGTGTCAAAAGGCCGCAAAAACTCGGCCGGCGGCGCTCGCCGATAGTGGCGTCGCGACCTCGATTGGGACGTCATTCGGCGATGTCGGCGACCGTCGCCTTTGCAGCAGCGAGCAGCTTTCCGGGTTCCGCCCTGAATACCGCATCATGCGCTCCGGCTGCTGCCCAGACGACCACATGATCGAGCAGGGCTGCCTCCGCGTAGGCGGGAATCGGTGCCATGTGACCGATCGGCGAAACGCCGCCGATCGCAAATCCCGTACGCTCCCGGATCAGGCGCGGCTCGGCGCGCTTCAGCGGCTCGCCGGTCAGCGCCTGGGCTTTCGCGATATCCAGTCGGCTCGAGCCCTGGAGCAGGAAGAGATAGAGCGTTTCGCTGGTCTCGCCCTGGAAGATCAACGATTTCATGATCTGTGCGACGCTGCAGCCGCATTGACGGGCGGCATCCTCGGAGGTCCGTGTCGAAGCGCCCATGCGCCTGACCTCGATTTCAAGGCCGGCAACCTTCGCCGCTTCCGCCACGCGCTCGATGCTGCCGGCCATGATATTCCCTTGTGATGACCTAATACGGGATTTCCAGAACCATTCCGTCATAGGCCGGTTCGACACCCTCCGGCGTCTCGGCCGCCACCGCCGCGTAGTCGAGCGGCGTGTGCATATGCGTCAGCACCGCGCGTCCAGGCTTCAGCCGGTCGATCCACTCGAGCGCCTGGCCGAGCGAGAAGTGACTCGGATGCGTCTTGTATTGCAAGGCATCGATGATCAAGAGGTCGAGGCCGTGCAACCTCTCCACCGTAGCGGGCGGAAAGCCGCTGACATCGGGGCAATAGGCCAGGCGGCCGAACCTGAAGCCGAGCGAAACAATGTCGCCGTGTATCTGCGGCAACGGCTCGAAAGTCAGGTCGCCGCCCTCTCCCTCGATCGTGAACGGGGCCGGCGGATCGATCAGATTGGCCCGAACGATCGGCGGATACGAGCCTCCTGGCGGCGTCTCGAAACAGTAGCCGAACGCCTGTTTCAGCCGGGTGAGCGTTGGCGCATCGGCAAAAATATCAATCAGCTTGCGCTGTTCCAGCCAGTAGCCGCGCAAATCGTCGATGCCGTGTATGTGGTCGGCGTGGGCATGTGTGTAGGCCACCGCGTCGATGCGCCCGACTCCCGCTGCGAGCATCTGGGTGCGAAAATCGGGGCCGGTATCGATGACGACGCGGGTGACGCCGCCGTTTCGCGTGACCCGCTCGACCATGGCTGCCGTCCGGGTGCGCCGATTCCTGGGATTCTCAGGGTCGCATTTCCCCCAGTCGCCGATGATGCGGGGAACGCCCGGGGACGATCCGCAACCAAGTATGGTGAACCGCAGAGTATCGCCCACGGTTCAGACGCCCTGGCTTGCCGCTTGCGGGGTCTTCGCGAATAGGCGGAAGAAATTCTCGGTGGTTATTTGCGATATTTTTTCGTTACTTACGTTGATTGTCTCGGCCAAAACTTTCGCCGTGTTGACGACATAGGACGGCTCGTTGCGCTTGCCGCGCATGGGCACCGGGGCGAGGTAGGGCGCGTCGGTCTCGACCAGCAACCGGTCGTGCGGCACCTCGGCGGCGATCGAGCGCAGCTCTTCCGAATTCTTGAAGGTGAGAATGCCGGAGAAGGAGACATAGCCGCCGAGCCTGATGCCGGTGCGCGCCAAGTCACGTCCAGAAGAGAAGCAGTGGAGCACGAAGAGGAAGACGCCCTTCCGCGTCTCCTCTTCGAGTGTCTTCGCGACATCCACATCGGCGCTGCGGGCGTGGATCACCAGCGGCAGGCCGGTGCGCCGCGCTGCCTCGATGTGGGTGCGAAAGCCTCGCATCTGCGCGTCGCGCGGCGACTTGTCGTAATGATAGTCGAGTCCGGCTTCGCCAATCGCGACCACCTTGGGATGCGCCGCCAGCCGCACCAGTTCGTCGGCTGTCACGTCGGGTTCTTCGGCGGCATTGTGCGGATGCGTGCCGACCGAGCAGAAGACGCCGTCGAATTCTTCGGCGATCGCCAGAACCTGGTCGAATCGTCTTACGCGGGTCGAGATCGTCACCATGCAGCCGACACCGGCGGCCTTCGCCCGCGCAACCACCGCCGCCCTTTCATCGGCGAAATCGGGAAAATCGAGGTGGCAGTGGCTGTCGACGAGCATGGGATGGCCTCAGGAGGCTTCTTCGGCCTGCTCGACATAGCGCGGAAACACCGGCGCGGGTGCGGGCAGCGCCGTGCCCGAAACCAGTCCGTTCGCGTCGTCGACATGCGCGAATGTCCTCTCGTTCTCCGGCACCGACAGAAGGTCGAGCAGCTTCGCGGCCGATCCGGGTACGAAAGGCAGGCACATGATGCCGACACGCCGCAGCGTTTCGGCAGTCGTCCAGAGCACGGTCTCCATGCGCGCCGGGTCGCTTTTCTTCAGCGCCCAGGGCTCCTGGCCGGCAAAATAGCGATTGGCCTCGGCGACCACGCCAAAGATCGCAGCCAGAGCCTGGTGGATGGCCTGCTCGGCCATCGCCTTGCGCGCGGTGGCAAGCGCATCGGCAGCCTGCTTCAGGATCACCGTGTCAGCTTCGGCGAGTTTGCCCTTCGCCGGCACCAGCCCGCCGCAATTCTTGGCGATCATCGACAGGGAGCGCTGCGCCAGATTGCCGAGATCATTGGCGAGATCGGCATTTGTGCGGTTGACGATCGTCTCGTGGCTGTAGCTGCCATCCTGTCCGAATGGAATCTCGCGCAACAGGAAGTAGCGTACCTGGTCGAGACCGTAGTGCTCGATCAGCGCGAACGGATCGACGACGTTGCCGACCGACTTGGACATCTTCTCGCCACGGTTGAACAGGAAGCCGTGCGCGTAGACGCGGTCCGGCAGTTCGATGCCAGCCGACATCAGGAAGGCCGGCCAGTTGACCGCGTGAAAGCGCACGATGTCCTTGCCTATGATGTGCGTCGCGGGCCAGTAGCGCCAGCGCTCGGCATTTTCGTCGGGATAACCGGCGGCGGTGATGTAGTTGGTCAGGGCGTCAACCCAGACATACATCACATGCTTCGGGTCGCCCGGCACCGGCACGCCCCAGTCGAAGGTCGAGCGGGAGATTGAGAGATCCTTCAGCCCCGACTTGACGAAGCTCGCCACCTCGTTGCGGCGCTCGGCCGGGCCGACGAACTCCGGACGGGACTGGTAGAGCTCCAGCAGCCGGTCCTGGTAGGCGGAGAGCCGGAAGAAGTAGGTTTCCTCCTCGTTCCACTCGACCGGCGAGCCGAGCGGCTCGCGCCGCACGCCGTCATCGCCAACGGTCGTCTCTTTTTCGTCGAAATAGGCTTCCTGCCGCACCGAATACCAGCCGCTGTAGCGGTCGAGATAGATGTCGCCATTGGCGGCCATCTTCTCCCAAATTGCCTGACAGGCCTTGTAGTGACGCTCTTCCGTGGTGCGGATGAAGACGTCGTTCGAGCCGCCGACGGCCTCGACCATCGTGCGGAAGATCGCCGAATTTCGGTCGGCCAGCGCCTTGGGCGTGACGCCTTCCTTCTCGGCCGTCTGCTGCATCTTGAGGCCGTGCTCGTCCGTACCGGACAGGAAGAAGACGTCGTTGCCGTCGAGCCGCTGGAATCGCGACAGCGCATCGCTGGCGATCACGGTATAGGCGTGGCCGATATGCGGCTTGCCGTTCGGGTAGAAGATAGGGGTGGTGAGGTAGAAAGTATCGCGTGACATGGAACGCCGCTCTGAATGCAGACTGGATGTTGCGAGGCAGATAACGCATCGGGACGACCGACGCCACCCGGCTCAGCAAGGGACCGACAGGTGGAGTCCGGTTTTCGGGCAGGCCCGACGCCCGATCCAGCGGGCGCGGCTTCACATTCGGAACGTGTCTTGCAAGCGAAGGATCATGTTCAGCGCGTGTTGCTTGCGATCGAGGTTATATGTCTCGGCTTCCGCGATCGCAACCCGTACCTCCTGCCAGTCCTGCGAGTAGCGGTCGGCCCTGAGGGCGTCGCCCCTCAGGGCCGCCGAACTCGCGGCATCGGCCAGAAGATCGAGCACATGGCGGTTGAATATGTCGAACTGGATGGCGCGGTCGCGCCCGGCGACCGCATCGGCAAGTTTATGGGCGCCGGGAATGTCGAGGCTCGCCGCGCGCGCGATCTTGTCGGTCTCTCCGGCGATCTCCAGCCCGCCATACTGTGTCAGCAGGATCGCCATGCGCACGCTGCCGCCCGAGCGTTCTGCAAGGGCCTGCCTCGCAGGCTCGTCGGCGGGAGGCTGGATGTCGAATTGCGACAGCGCGGCGATCTGATCGTCCTGGCCGAGCGGCGAGAACCGGACCATCTGGCAGCGCGAGCGGATGGTCGGCAGCAGCCGGCCCGGCGAATGCGTGATCAGGATGAAGACGGTACGTGCCGGCGGCTCTTCGAGGTTCTTCAGGAGCGCATTGGCGGCACTGACGTTCATGTCGTCGGCTGGATCGACGATCACGACCCGGTAGCCGCCATCATGCGAGGTCATCGACAGGAAGCGGTTGACCTTCCGGATCTCGTCGACTGTCACGACCGTCTTGAAACCCTTGGTCTTCTCATTGACCGGCCGCGTCAAATGCAGCACGGACGGATGCGCGCCTATGGCAATCTGCCGAAACAGCGCTGACTCGCGATCGGGCTCGGCGAGATCCGGCGGCGCATCTTCGTGCCGGGGAAATTTCAGCAGATGATAGGCCAGATGGAAGGCCAGGGTAGCCTTGCCGACACCGAGCAGTCCGGCCAGGAGCAGCGCATGCGGCAGCTTACCCGCACGATAGGCGGCCGCAAGCATAGAAGCCGCCTGCCCGTGGCCGAAGAGGCAAGGGTTTTCCGCCGGTTCGGGGATGCCGTCGAGCGTGTCGTGCTGCTCGGGCGAAATGCGTTGGAACATGCCTGCCTCAAGCCCCCTGTACCGCTTGCTGATCAGCATGCGATCGTGCGTCGAGTGCCGCAAAGACCGCCGCCGTCACCGCATCCTCGACCGTCTCGGGGTCCGCCGAGGCATCGACAACGACGCAGCGCCTGGGGTCTTTCCTGGCGATGTCGAGAAAAGCCTGGCGGCGGCGCTTGTGAACGGCGAGCGTTTCTTTCTCGAAACGGTCGGCCTGGTGCTCACCGCGGCGCTCAGAAGCGCGCCGAAGCCCCTCTTCCGGGTCGAGATCGAAGATCAGCGTCAGGTCCGGCATGACGCCGTTCAGCGAAACACGCTCGATCTCCTCCAGCAGCGCGGCATCGATATTGCCGGTAGCGCCCTGATAGACACGCCACGAATCGACAAAGCGATCGCAGAGTACGATCTTGCCGCGCCTCAGCGCCGGGCGGATCAGTTGCTCGATGTGGTCTGAGCGCGCGGCCGCGAAAAGCAGCGCCTCCATTTGCGGTCCGAAAGGCTCCGCCGCGCCGGACAGGATGACGTGGCGGATAGCTTCGGCCCCGGGCGATCCTCCCGGCTCGCGCGTCACCGCCACGGGATAGCGCTTGTCGCGCAGTTTCTGCGCCAGGCGCCCGATCTGCGTGGACTTGCCTGCGCCCTCGCCGCCTTCGAACGTGATGAAAAAACCGTGCGCCAAATCCGCCAATCCACGTCAGGCCGGCGCTTCGACGTTGCCGACAATTCGTATGTAGAGCAATGGACGCCCGGATGAAATCACCTCCGGCGGTTGGAACGGTCGGACCTGAAATCAGGTCCAGGCGCCCTAACCCGGATGCTCAGCGCAGCCAGCCCACCATCAGTTCGCCCACGGCATCGAGCGCACGTTGCTGCAGCGTACCTAATCCGACGGTCTCGGCGGCATAGAGCGGCGTCTCCTGGCTCATCTGGTCGCCGATCCAGACCTTCAGCACGCCAACCGGCGTCCCTTCCTTCACGGGCGCCGTCAGCGGCCCCCGATAAACGATTCTCGCAACCAGACGGTCGGTGTTGGTGAGCGGGATGAAGATGCTGATCGGCCCCTTGGCCGTCAGTGCGACGCCGGACTTGTCGCCGCCGAACACTTGCGCTTCGCCGATGATCTCGCCTGCGGCGAAGAGGTCGGTCTTCTCGAAGGCGCGTAATCCCCACTCGAGCAGTTTTCGCGACTCCTCGGCGCGCTCATGCTCGCTCGCCATGCCGCTCATGGCAGCGAAGACGCGGTTCTCGCCGCGCTGCACGGAACCGACGATCGCATAGCCGGACGCGTCGGTGTAGCCGGTCTTCATGCCGTCTGCGCCAATCTCCATGCCGAGCAGAGGATTGCGATTCGGCTGAGTGATCTTGTTCCAGGTGAACTCGCGCTGACTGTAGAAGCGATAATATTCCGGATACTCCTGCCACATGTAGCGGGCGAGCGTAACGAGTTCGCGCAATGTGACGACCTGACCCTCGGCCGGGAGGCCGGTGGAGTTCTTGAACACCGACTTCGTCAGGCCGATCTGGCGGGCGCGCTCGGTCATCAGCGCGGCGAAATTCTCTTCGGTCCCGGCCAATCCTTCGGCTATCGTGATGCAGGCGTCATTGGCCGACATCACGATGATTCCCTTGAGCAGATCTTCGACGCGGATTTCCGACTTCACCTTGGCGAACATGGTCGAGCCGCCCGATTTGGCTCCGCCTCTTGTCCAGGCTTCCTTGCTGACGGCGAACTTGTCGTCCATCGTCAGGCGGCCGACCTTGAGCGCGTGGAACACCACCTCGACCGTCATCAGCTTGGCAAGGGAGGCCGGCGGGATCAGCTTGTCGGCATTTTTCGAATAGAGGATGGTGCCGGTCTCGGCGTCGATCATTACGGCCTGCCTGGCACGCGTCTCGAAGAGCTGGGACTGCGATTGCGCCAGCCCCGCCCCCGCGGAACTCAAAACCAACGCGAGCGCGATGATGAAGGAGAATGCGCGTGTTGCCATGAGCGCGACGTCCTACGGTGTTGCAGCTGAGACTTCAGGCTGTACCAGCCTTCGCCCCGCCCGATCAACGACCGATCAGCCGGAGATCGCTAAAATCGCGAATATGTGTTCGAAACCGGCCGTAAATTGAGATCTTCGGCCGCCGGCGGCCGGACCAGTTGTATCCGGTTCGGTCGCGGCCGTTTCTAGTCGCGGACCGTGATCGCATCCGGCGCCCCGTGCGACCAGGCTGTCTCGAGCAGGTCGTCGAGCGAGGCGCGGCCGTCGCCGATGAGATTGACGCCGTACCACGCAGTGCCGCCGATCTCGGTCTTCTCGATCTCGGTCCGACCGAATGCCGAAAGTGTGCGAGCCAGCTTTTTCGCCTCGCCCTCTCCCGTGAAGGAGCCCGCGGCGATGTAGGGTTCGCGAACGGCAATGGCGGCCGCGCTGCCGTTCATGCGTTTCCATGACCGCACCACCGTCTCGGAGGTCAGACCGTCGAACGCGGCGAAGGCCGAGGCCGTGCCGGGCTTCCCGTCCGCCGCGTAGGAGAGCGAGGCCATGGCGATCTGGACGTCCCCGAAACCGCCGAGCGCGGGCCGCTCCGGCGCGATCGGACCCAAGGCCGGCAGCGGCAGGCTGCTCGTACCGGTCGCCATCCGATCGAGCATCTCGCCCGGGAACCCCGCCGGGCCGACATCGGCGGTCGGCGTCGGCCCGTTCATCGCGACCATCACGCCGCTGGCCAGTCCGTCGGACGGATCGGGCGCGCGGTTGCCGGGGCGATAGGATGCCATCAGATACTGGTCGTCTTCACCGTGGAGCGGAGCACGGCCGACATATTCGACCTTCACCTTCGCCGTGCCGGCCCGCGTGTAGTCGAGGAGTTCCGCCGCGCGCTTCGACAGGTCTATCAGCCGGTTGTGCGAATACGGACCGCGATCGTTGACGCGCACGATGAGCGAGCTGCCGTTCTCGATGTTGGTGACGCGTGCATAGCTCGGCAGCGGCATGGTCGGATGCGCGGCGGTCAGATGCGTCATGTCGTAGATTTCGCCGTTGGCGGTGAGCCGGCCGTGGAAGGCGTCGCCGTACCACGATGCGAGACCGGTTTTCTCGTAATCCTTGTCTTCCTTCGGATAGTAAATCTTGCCGCGCACCTTGTAGGGCTTGCCGATCTGGTCGCGTCCGCCGCCGCGCTTGAGATTCGCCTCCTTGGAGGTAACGCGCGGACTTGCCTTCACGCCGTATTCGGTTTCGGAAAAATACTCGGTGGAACGCTTCTTGACGTTCACCATCGCCTTGGGCTGCGACGAAGTGCAGGCGGCCAGAAACCCTGCCGTGACGGTCAATGCGATGATGGTGGTAGCGCTGCGCAGACGCGAGCGCGCCGGAATCAGAATTTCCAATATCGTCCCCTGACCAATCCGCGAAGGTCCGGCCGCAAACGCCTGTCCCAATCCCCTTATGCCCAGGAAGGATTAGCAGCCTGTTAAGCGATTATGTCTGGAAGCGGGCAGGAATGTGGCGGCGCTGCCGCTTGTGTCTCGCATCGCCCAAGGCACAGCCTTCTGCCGTGGTTGACGCAGCCCCGACCGCCGCTTTACAGGAAGAATTCGTGAACGGAGCCACATACGCAGGGCGCCGGGGTTGGCGGCTTCGGCCGTTTTAGCCGGACCTGGGCGGAGCACCATCAGGAGGGATGGCCGAGCGGTTTAAGGCACCGGTCTTGAAAACCGGCGAGGCAGCAATGTCTCCGTGGGTTCGAATCCCACTCCCTCCGCCATCTGGAAATGGTCCATTCCGGAGACATGTGCATCGACTGCAAGGGTGTTGCATAGTCCCGTGGCGCTGCCCAGTCCTACCTTCAAAGGCCAATGGCTCGACCAAAGGGCAAGTGACCCCGCCCCAGAAAGCGAACAGGCCCGCCAAAGGTCCAGATGGGCAGGGAAGGCGTTTTTCGCCCCAAAATCTCCACGATCTTCGTGACACGACATGGGAAAGTTCCGGATTTCCTGGTGTTCGCAATGCGCAGAATGGGCGTAGCCGTCTTGGCGGGCAGCATGATGATGCCGCTTTGCGCATGCTCGCGCACGTCCGACGGCACCATCGTCGCCGACAATCCGATTGCGTTGCCGAGCCTCGACCTGACGGCCGCCAAGCCGTTCGTTCCGTCCTGGATGCGCCAGAATCCCGAGCCCCTCCCTGCCGACGTCGCCGTCAACTTTCCGCCGCCGCCGGCGAAGAGGACCGCGCCAAGACCAAAGTTGAGGCCCCCGCTCGTCACTACCAGTTCGGGCAACCTCTCCTGCAAGAATGTCAGTGAGGGCGGCCGCGTCCGAATGGTCTGCCAGTAATGCACGGCGCGCTTCTCGCCGTGGCGGGCAAAGCCGGCGTGGCTGTCGCCGCAGCCTAGCCAACCGCGAGACCCGATCCCGCAGGCTATTCGGCTTTTGATTCCTTGGCGGCGGTTTCCTCTTCCTTGGGAGTCCGGCCGCTCTTTGCCGCCTTCGCCGCTGCCTTCTCGGCCTTCTTTGCAGCCTTCTGACGCTCGCGTTCCTTGCGTTCGTGATTGTAGTTGGGCGCTCGCGCCATGTTCTCTCCTTGGGCAGTAAGTGCGACCAGGGTCACTAGACTATGTGATTCTCGTGGACTTCGGGTGTGCTTTCGCTTTCCAGGGCTGGCGTCGACTGGGATGCGAGGGGCTCTTCCATTCCAACGGAGCATCTTATCGGCGGCAAAACTTTAATCAACCGAACCGGGTTGCGGGATGCCTGCACGTGCCCATCCCTTTGCACCATGTTCGCCTCGTGCTAGGGCGGTCACCGCCCCTCATCGAAGGCTGCCACGACGCATGAATACTGCCCGAAGCAGACTGTCCCCCGATCGCTTGGCCTTCGTGTCGTCGGACGCCGACGATGCACGCGCCGCCGCGTCGGAATTGATGGCCGTCTACGGGCAGGCGGCGGTGGCGGATGCCGACGTGGTGGTGGCGCTCGGCGGCGACGGTTTCCTGCTGCAGACGCTGCGCGAGACGATGAGCACGGGCAAGCTCGTCTACGGCATGAACCGCGGCACGATCGGCTTCCTGATGAACGAGTTTCACGCCGAGCATCTGCGCGAGCGCATCGCCGCAGCGCTCCCGGAGACGATCCGCCCGCTCGAGATGGAAGCGGAGACGAAGACGGGCGAAAAACACACGGCATTCGCGATCAACGAGGTGGCGCTCTGGCGCCAGTCCTATCAGACGGCAAAGATCAGGATCACCGTTGATGGGCATGTCCGCCTCGACGAGTTGAGCTGCGATGGCGTCATGGTGGCTACGCCGGCCGGTTCCACCGCCTACAACCTCTCCGCCTACGGGCCTATCCTGCCGCTCGACGCGCCGCTGCTCGCGCTCACCCCGGTCAGCCCGTTTCGGCCTCGGCGCTGGCGCGGCGCGCTGCTCTCCGACAAGGCCACAGTGCGCTTCGACACGCTGGAGCCGGGCAAGCGACCGGTCAACGCGTCGGCCGACCATGTCGAAGTGAAGTCGGTGATATCGGTCACCGTCAGGGAGTCGCAGACGAAGACTGCCACGCTGCTTTTCGATCCCGACCATTCGTGGAACGAACGCATCCTCGCCGAACAGTTCCGCTATTGAGCGCCGTGCACGCCGGGGCCGTGCTCGGCAGCCGGCGCGGATTAACGCTAGCCGCTAATCATAACCATCACGTGATTCAACATTACCGGCATTTAAGTTGACATTCCCCAGGGTAGCGCCTATCGCAATGCACAAAATCGCAGGCGCTTGGGCGCTTGCCGCGGCGTTGGGGCCGCGCTTGGAACAAGCCGAAGCAAGCCAAACAATTGTCCTCAGACACCACGACCGCTGAAGAAGCGTTGAATTTCGCAGACCTAGGCCTGTCGCCCAAGGTCCTCTCCGCAGTCACCGACGCTGGCTACACCGCGCCAACGCCGATCCAGGCAGGTGCGATTCCGCACGCGCTCGCCGGCAAGGATGTGCTCGGCATCGCCCAGACCGGAACCGGCAAGACCGCCGCTTTCGTGCTGCCGATGATCACGCGCCTCGAAAAGGGCCGGGCCCGAGCACGCATGCCGCGCACGCTCATCCTCGAGCCGACGCGCGAACTCGCCGCGCAGGTCGAGGAAAACTTCGTCAAATACGGCAAGAACCACAAGCTCAACATCGCGCTTCTCATCGGCGGCGTCTCCTTCGACGAGCAGGACAAGAAGCTTGAGCGGGGCGCCGACGTGCTGATCGCCACGCCGGGCCGCCTGCTCGACCACCGCGAGCGCGGCAAGCTGCTGCTCAACGGCGTCGAGATACTCGTCATCGACGAGGCCGACCGCATGCTCGACATGGGCTTCATCCCCGACATCGAGCGTATCTGCGAGATGATCCCCTTCACCCGCCAGACGCTGTTCTTCTCGGCGACGATGCCGCCAGAGATTACCAAGCTGACGGAAAAATTCCTCCATGCGCCGGTGCGCGTAGAGGTTTCGCGCGCGGCTTCGACCGGCGCCAACATCACTCAGCGCCTGGTCAAGTCCGGCACCAAGCCGTGGGACAAGCGCGCGG
>JALYWP010000226.1 GCA_030852655.1 Pseudomonadota bacterium
TTGCGGCGCGGGCCGCGGGCGCGATCGACGCCCGCCTGGTCGGAGGCGCGGCGGTGTTCGGCATAGGCTGGGGCATGGCCGGCTTCTGCCCGGGCGGCGCCATCCCCGCGCTCGGGCTGCTCCGCGGCGAAACCCTGATATTCGTCGTAGCCGTGATTGCCGGCATCGTGCTTGCTCGCCTGATAAGATCACGGCTGCCGACAGCCGCCGCCGCATGACGGTTGCCGAAGCCGTCGCGGGATGGCAAGAGTTGGCCAACGGGCCGGCACGAGGCTTAGAGGTGCATCAATGGAATACCGAGAGATCAGCGACAATTATGCGGTGAGCGGCCAAATCCTTCCGGAGGATATCGCCGCGGTGAAGGCGGCTGGCTTCAACAGCGTCATCTGCAACCGCCCGGACGACGAGCAGCCAGGCCAACCTTCGGCCGACAGCGTCAAGCAGGCGGCGGAAGCGGCGGGCTTGGAGTTCCGCTACATCCCGGTCGTCAGCGGCCAGATCACCGAGCAGAACGTCGCCGACCAGGCCGCCGCGCTCGAAGGGCTGAAAGGCCCGGTCTTCGCCTATTGCCGCTCCGGCACCCGCTGCACCAACCTCCATGCGCTGATCCAGGAGATGGGCGAGTAGCGCCTTCTCATCTCGTGAAGGCTGCCATGTGGAAGGCCTGCTCGTCGACGGGATAGCGATAGTCCGCGCCGTGGGGACAGGCGTTGCGGTCGAGGCAGCCGGCTGTCCGACAAGGCTCGCCGGCGGGACCACGCACATGGTCAAGACAGTCCCGATAGGCGAAACCGCCTTCGGAATACGCATTGACCGGACAGGATTTCAGGCAAGGTTTTCCAATACATAGACCGCAAAGGTGAATCACTTCGCCAGGCGCTTGAATCTTGATCTCAACGTCGAAGAGCAGCGCACCGCGATAGGCGTGCCATAGCCCGTATTGCGGATGCATGAGGATGCCGAGCGGCGACGGCTTCAATCCCTCGGCGCGCGTTGCCCATTGCTGGAACGGCAGCCATGGCCGGTCGGATGGCGACACCGCCCTCGCCCCGAACTCCTTTGCGACGCCGCCGATGACTTCTCGCGACCATGTGTCGAGCGGGTTGGGAAGCTCCTGCGGCTGCGTTTTCCGCCAGCGCAGGAAATGCGGCCAGGGCGAACCGCCCGCCTGCCCGACGAGCAGGACCGATTTCGCCGGAGAATCGGAAGGACCGGGCGGCGCGGCTTCGTCAGTGGCGAAATTGAAGCCGCCGCGCAGGATCAAGCCGTGTCCGGCAAGCAGGACGGCGATCTTGGTTGGATCCGGCCGGTGCATGTTTCGGGGGCTCCAGCTATCGCTGTTTCATGCCGGCATGGACCGGAGAAAGCGTCACATGCAGCTTGCCACGAAATCGGAATTCTGAAAGATCGCGGCGCAACGTGAGTTCAAGCATGATCCTTCGCCTGATGTGGGCCCTGTGCATCGTCCTTCTTGCCGGCTGCACATCCTCCGAACCGCAGAATGTTCCCTACGCCCCGCTGGTCGATGCCGCGGCGCCCATGCCTGCCCCGCCACCGACGCCGGCGCTCCTCGACCAGACAGAGCAGTTCCCGCCAAGCGACGCTGAACCGGCAACGGCCTACCAGCCGGGCTGCCATACGGTCGACAACGTCACGCTCTGCGACGCGCCGAGCGACCCCAGCGTGGACGACACGCTCTACACCAACTGAGCGTCCCGCGACCCGTAAAGATCACCCCTTGTCCGGCTCGCGAAAGGCGCTTCGCCAGACTTCCTTGTGAATGATGTTGGCCACTTTAGCCCGGCCTGAATCGGGCTCCTTTCAAGTGAAGGCGTCGGGCATCGACTCCTTCTTCTTCGCGATGAAATCCTTCAGCCCGTCGTCGATGCCCGGATCGATCGGGGGCGCTTCGTAGGTTTCGAGCCAGCGCCGCGCCAGTTCGTTGGCGCGCTGCGGCGCGGTCTTCTCGCCTTCGGCCAGCCACTGCTCGTAAGAATTGTTGTCGGCGACGCTCGAACGGTAGAAGGCAGTCTGGAAGTTCGCCTGCGTATGGTCGCAGCCGAGGAAGTGGCTGCCCGGTCCAACCTGGCGGATGGCGTCCATCGCCTGGCCGTTCTCCGAGAGATCGACGCCGGCCGCAAACTTCTGCTGCATGCCGAGCTGGTCGATGTCCATCATGAACTTTTCGTAGCAGGAAGCGAGACCGCCTTCGAGCCAGCCAGCCGCATGCAGCACGAAGTTGGCGCCGGCAAGGATCGTCGAGTTCAGCGTGTTGGCGCTCTCATAGGCAGCCTGGGCGTCCGGAATCTTGGAAGCGCAAAGCGAGCCGCCGGTACGGAACGGCAGGCCGAGGCGGCGGGCGAGCTGTGCGGCGCCGTAGGAAACCAGGGACGGCTCGGGCGTGCCGAAGGTCGGCGCGCCGGATTGCATGGAGATGGAAGAGGCGAAGGTGCCGAACAGCACCGGCGCGCCGGGGCGCACCAGTTGCGTCAGCGCCGCACCCGCCAGCACTTCGGCCAGCACCTGGGTGAGCGTGCCCGCGACGGTCACCGGGCTCATCGCGCCGGCGAGGATGAAGGGGGTGACGATGCAGGCCTGGTTGTGGCGGGCATAGACTTTCAGCGCGCCGAGCATCGTGTCGTCGAACACCATTGGCGAGTTGGCGTTGATCAGCGAAGTGAGCACCGTGTTGTTTTCGACATAGTCGTCGCCAAACACGATCTTGGCCATCGCCACCGTGTCTTCCGCCCGCTCGGGCGCGGTAACCGAGCCCATGAAGGGTTTGTCGGAATATTTTATATGGCTGTAGACCATGTCGAGGTGGCGCTTGTTGACCGGCACGTCGACAGGCTCGCAGACCGTACCGCCCGAGTGGTGGATCGACGGCGCCATGTAGGCGAGTTTCACGAAATTGCGGAAATCCTCGATCGTGGCGTAGCGGCGGTTGCCATCAAGGTCGCGCACGAAGGGCGGACCGTAGACCGGCGCGAACACCGTGGCGTTGCCGCCGACCTGGACCGAGCGCTCGGGATTGCGCGCATGCTGCGTGTAGGTGGACGGCGCGGTCTTCAGCAACGAGCGCGGCAGCCCCTTGGGGAAATGCACGCGGTCGCCCTTCACGTCGGCGCCGGCTTGTTTCCATATCTCGAGCGCCTCGGGATCGTCGCGGAAGATGATGCCGGTTTCCTCGAGCACGGTGTCGGCATTCTTCTCGATGAGGGCGAGGCCCTCCTCGTCGAGCACCTCGTAAACGTTGATCGCACGCTTGATGTAGGTCTGCTGAACACCGGGACCGCCGCCGGAGCGCGCCGCGCGGCGGGCTGCGGCACCGCCGCCGCGATCCGCCCTGCCGCGTCGTCCCGACGCTTCCTGTTCGGCTGCGAGGTTGTCGGTCATCGAATTCTTCCCTGGATTGACTAGGGCGCGCGCGGATTACGTCGCTGGCGCTGCCTACCGGCCGGATCGTAACCATCGACCTTGTTGGAACCGGCTTGCAAACGCCAAGCGCTGTCGCAAACCCGACAAGCGGCAAAGCCTTCAATTATCGGCCACGAAACACCCTTCGAACGCGGCAGAAAGAATGGGCGAGCGACAAAACGCAGCGCGCGCTGCCGGCTAGTCTCTGCCGACCGCCGCGTCGATGCTCCACGGCCCCGGGCCGGCCGCCGCGATATAGAGGAAGACGAAGCAGAACAGCAGTGCGGGCTCGCCGCCGTTGAGCGCCGGGAAGAAACCTCCCGAGGCATGCCCGAGGAAATAGGCGAATGCCATCTGGCCGGACAGGATGAAAGCGACTGGCCGCGAGAACAGGCCGACGACGAGCAGAATACCGCCGACCACTTCCAGGATGGCCGCCGTGTAGAGCATGCCGTTGAGAGGATACGGGAACGGCGCGGGCCAGCCAAACAGCTTCATCGTGCCATGCGTCAAGAAGGTGGCGGCGGCAAGAATGCGCAATATGCTCAGTATGTGCGGCGCCCAGCCGCGGAGAAATGTCATTTGCATCGCGTAGCCTCCTCGCGGAAATCGATTTCCGTTGGGGAACCATATGATTGCCGGGTTCGCTGTGGCAAGTAGGCAGATTGACGGGACCGACTCTCTCCCCGCCTGCTTCTCCCTGGACGGCCTGCCGGCTGCTTCGCCGGCCTGACCTGATCTCCGGAATCCTGATGCCCTTTTGCTGGCGGGCGGAACTGCAGTCGCTTTCGTTTTGGAGCGCGTCGCAAATCAGCTATGGCTTTGAACGCCTTGCGGGCTAGGTATTGCCGCAATGTGCCGTGTCGTGCCGATTGAGCATGACAGCCGCCCCTGGAGCTCAAAAATGTCCGACGACGAGATTATCCTTTCCGAGCTTTCCGACGACGAACTCGTGCAGCAGATGCATGACGACCTCTATGACGGGCTGAAGGAAGAGATCGAGGAAGGCACCAACATCCTGCTGGAGCGGGGATGGGCGCCCTACAAGGTGCTGACCGAAGCCCTGGTCGAGGGCATGCGCATCGTCGGCGAGGATTTCCGCGACGGCATATTGTTCGTGCCGGAGGTGCTGCTTTCGGCCAACGCGATGAAGGCCGGCATGGCGATCCTGCGCCCGTTGCTCGCCGCCACCGGCGCACCCAAGCAGGGCAAGCTGGTGATCGGCACGGTGAAGGGCGATATCCACGACATCGGCAAGAATCTCGTCGGCATGATGATGGAGGGCGCCGGCTTCGACGTCATCGACCTCGGCATCAACAATCCGGTCGAGAAATACCTGGCTGCGATCGACGAGCACCAGCCCGACATCGTCGGCATGTCGGCGCTTTTGACCACCACCATGCCCTACATGAAGGTGGTGATCGACACGATGAAGGAAAAGGGCATCCGCGACGACTATGTCGTGCTGGTCGGCGGCGCGCCGCTGAACGAGGAATTCGGCAAGGCCGTCGGGGCCGACGCCTATTGCCGCGACGCGGCCGTCGCCGTCGAGACCGCCAAGGATTTCATGAAGCGCAAGCACAACGTCCGCGCTTCGGCCTGAAGCTGCCGGGTCGGCAAGATCTGCGGATCCGACAAAACGGCGTTGGACCTTGCCGAACGGGCCGCAAGTTGCGGCCCGGGCTTTCGGTGGCGAGGCGCAGTCGGCGCGTCAATTCTCGATTGCGTTGGCCGTCGACTGAACGTCGCGTTTCACGCCGCGAACGGTGTTCGCACAGGATGCGACGGCGAGCGCGCAAACGAGGATGGTGGCAAGAGACGCTAGACGCGACAGTTTCATGGACGATGTCTCCCTCGATGACTACATGAGTGCGCAGGAACGGTTCGGACAATAGCCGGTTCCATCCGATGCAGGCAAGTTCGCCGACTTGATTGTCGGCCTTTTCGGCAGGCAGGCCATGACTGACCAGGCAGCGGGCATCGAAGCGCCCGACGTAATCGCGAAAGGCGGAAAGCTTGCGGCCTCCGCCGCGCTCCCGGATCGTGTGCGGGTGATCGCCTGCGGCGCCATTGCGCGTGAGATCATCGCGATCTGCCGGGCGAACGGGCTGAAGCACATCGACCTCGTCTGCCTGCCGGCCATCTGGCATGTCTACCCGGAAAAGATCGCACCGGCGATGCGCGAAGCGATCGCCGACGCGCGGCGCGAAGGATACTCGCGCATCTTCATGGGCTATGCGGAATGCGGCACCCAGGGGCAGTTGGACAAGATATGTGCCGAGGAAGGCATCGAGCGCATCGACGGACCCCATTGCTATGCCTTCTTCACCGGCAACGAGGAATTCGCGGCCAATATCGATAACGAATTCACCGCCTTCTACCTGACGGACCTGCTGGCACGGCAGTTCGAGGCCTTCGTCATCGAGCCGCTGAAGCTCGAGCAGCATCCCGAGCTCAAGCAGATGGTGTTCGGCAACTACACCAAGATCGTCTATCTGGCGCAGACCGAGGACGCCGAACTGCAGAACAAGGCCAAATGGGCGGCCGACTATCTCGGCCTCGACTACGAATACCGCTTCACCGGCTATGGCGACCTGACGCCGGCGATCGTCGACGCCGCCCGCTGACCGCAAAAGCGCCCGATTCCCCTGCCCTTTCGGCCTCCGAACGGAGACCGTCATGATTTTTCGCACCCCCGCCGTCGCCGCGCTGCTCGCCATCTCCACCGCGTCTGCCCTGGCCGACGGCGTGGTGCAGAAGCTGATGACGCCGTCCGACGAGGCGCGCCTCGAAAGACACGACGAAACCCGGCGGGAAGCCATGCGCGAGGCCCGAAGTGGCGGCGACGCCGCCCAATATGCCGAACTCGATGCGCTGCTCGCCAAGCCGCTGCTCTCGACGTCGGACTTCGACCTTAGCGGCGAATGGCGCTGCCGCACGACCAAGGTGGGCGGACTTTCGCCGCTGGTGGTCTACGGCTGGTTCAAATGCAAGGTCAGCGACGACGGCTCGGGCTGGAAGCTGGAAAAGACGAGCGGCTCGCAGCGGACCACCGGCCGCTTCTACGACGACGGCGGAAAGCGGCTGATCTATCTGGGCTCGTTCCATGTCGCCGAAGAAAAAGCGAAGCCCTACGGCAGCGGGCCGGAATCCGACCAGGTCGGCTATGCCTTCCGCACCGGCGGGGCCGAATGGCGAATAGAGTTTCCTTCACCGCGATACGAGTCGAAACTCGACATTCTCGAATTCAGGCGCTGAAGGCGGTTGAATTCGCGGACATGAACCCGCACATTCGTTCGGGATCCGCTCCCGTCATGATGGGTTAACCCGGCGATGGCAGAATGGGAGCGCAGGGCGGGCGAGACGTTGGGGTTTTGCGAACTGGTATGAGAGCGGAAACGACGGGTTCCGAGAACGGATCGATCGACGATGCACCGCTGCGCCGCCGTCCGCGGCGGCTGTCGGAGGTCTTTGCCCGGCTCGCCCATGAAGCGCACGGTCCCGTCTCCATCGGCCATATCCGCGATGCGCTCGGAAACCGAAGCTTCGCACCGCTGCTCGTGCTGTTCGCGGCCTTCAACCTCCTTCCCCTCCCGCCTGGCGCTTCGGCGATCCTCGGCCTGCCGCTGATCATCATCTCCGCGCAGATGGTCTACGGCACCAGGCAACCATGGCTGCCGAACGCGCTGGCCAGCCGCTCTCTCAACGCCGATACCTTCCGCTCGGCGATGGAATGGATCATTCCCCGCCTGATGAGGATCGAGCAGGTCATCCGGCCGCGCTACTGGCCGTTTTGGCGCAAGCGGGGCGACCGCATCGTCGGCTGCCTGACATTGGCGCTGGCAATCGTGGTGACGCTGCCGATACCGCTCGGCAACTGGCTGCCGGCCTTCGCCACGGCGCTGCTCGGCCTGGCGCTTTCGGAACGCGACGGCGTTCTCCTCGCCGTCGGCGGCGCGCTGAGCGTGGCATCCTTCGGCGTCATCGCCGCAGTCGTCGGCGCTGCGGGCATCGCCACCCATGCAGCGCTGGGCTGGTTTTTCTGAACACCGCAGTGGACAGGAACATCGTCGTTGTCAGCGAAGGCGGCCCGCATGTCTGGGCGCTCGTCAACGCGCTCGCCGACCGCTTTGGCCAGATCACGGTCATTCTCGAAACGCCGGAATCCAAACGCCTGCTGCTGCAGCGCCGTGCACGAAAGCAGGGCTGGGTGTCGGTCATCGGACAACTGGGCACGATGGTGCTGACCAGGCTCGGCAAGCGGCTCTTCTCAGGCCGCGCCGGGCGTATCGCGGCCGAGACCGGCCTGGAAACGCAACCGCGCTCCAATCAGTCGATCGTAGCCGTGCCGTCGGCCAATTCCGCCGAATTCATCGCTGCGATCGAGCGGCTGAAACCTGCGGTCGTGCTGCTTGCGGGTTGCCGCCTGCTGTCGCGTTCGACACTGGCGGCGATCTCGTGCCCCGTGCTCAACTACCATGCCGGCATCACGCCGAAATACCGGGGCATGAACGGTGGCTACTGGGCGCTGGCGACAGGCGATGCCGCAAATTTCGGCGCCACGGTGCATCTGGTCGATGCCGGGGTCGACACCGGCGCCGTCCTCCACCAGGTCCGCGGCCGGCCTGGGAACGGCGACAACATCGCGCTCTACGCGCTGCGGCTGGCGGCAATATCGCGGGAAATCTGCATAAGAGCCGTTGAAGACGCCCTCGAAGGCCGGCTGACGCCGACGACACCGGACATGCCCTCCAGGCA
>JALYWP010000302.1 GCA_030852655.1 Pseudomonadota bacterium
GCAAACGTTCCAACTTCCCGCGCCGTACCGCAGGCTGAAGGCTGGCCGGTCAGCGAGAACGGGCTGTTGCCCGGCTCGGAGATTTTTCCGGTCAAGAGGTGGATGTTGTAGATCATCTGGTTTGCCCAGACGCCGCGGACGTGCTGGTTGAACCCCATCGTCCAGA
This sequence comes from Pseudomonadota bacterium, assembly GCA_030852655.1. Lineage (GTDB taxonomy): Bacteria > Pseudomonadota > Alphaproteobacteria > Rhizobiales > Rhizobiaceae > Mesorhizobium_K. The sequence continues at coordinate 167 of JALYWP010000302.1, forward strand.
GCGACATGACCTTGGTTTCTGGATTCGCGTAGAGTTCGGCGAGTTCCTCGAGGAAGCTCGGCTCCACGCCCGATAGTTCGGACACCTTATCCAGCGTATATTCGGCGACAAGCGCCTTGAATGCCTCGAAATCGCTAGGCTTCATGTCGGCGGCGTTGGCCGCTCCGGTCGCCGCCGCCTCCAGCGGGTGCTCGGCGCGCAGGCCGTAGCCGATGTCCGTCTGGCCCATCATGAAGGTGGTGTGATCGCGAACGAAGGCCTCGTTGACGCGGCCCGTCTGGATGATGTGGTTGGCGATGTAGTTGAGGATGGCGAGATCGGTGCCGGGCTTGAACACGATCGGGATGTCGGCGAGGTCCATCGAGCGATGCGTGAAGGTCGACAGGACCGCGCAGCGGACATGCGGGTTGCCAAGCCGGCGGTCGGCGACCCGAGTCCACAGGATCGGGTGCATCTCGGCCATGTTCGAGCCCCAAAGCACGATCGCGTCGGCGTGCTCGAAATCGTCATAGACGCCCATCGGCTCGTCCATGCCGAAGGTGCGCATGAACGCATAGGCGGCCGAGGCCATGCAGTGACGGGCGTTCGGGTCGAGGTTGTTCGAACGGAAGCCGGCACGCATCAGCTTGGTCGCCGCATAGCCCTCGAAAATCGTCCATTGGCCGGAACCGAACATGCCGACGGCTTCGGGTCCCTTGTCGCGCAGCACCTGCTTGGCTTTTTCGGCCATCAGGTCGAAGGCCTCGTCCCACGATACCGGCTCGAACTCACCGTTCTTGTCGTAGGTCCCGCCACGCTTGCGCATGAGCGGCGTCGTCAGGCGATCTTCGCCGTACATGATCTTGGAAAGGAAATAGCCCTTCACGCAGTTGAGGCCGCGATTGACCTCTGCCTGCATGTCGCCATGCGTAGCGACGACATGCCCGTCCTTCACACCCACCATGACGCCGCATCCGGTGCCGCAGAAGCGGCAAGGCGCCTTGGACCACTTGATCTCCAGTGCATCGACCCCGCCTGGAACCGGTTGTGCAGACGCTGGAAGCGCGATTCCCGCGGTGGCCGCCGCCAGCGACGCCGCATGCGCCTTCAGCAGATCGCGGCGGGTGATGGTTGCCGTCATGACCTACGTGTTCCCTTCGTCGATGTGCTCGAACACCATGTTCGCGGAGATGACTCCGTCCAGCGTCGAGATGCCGATCAGCGTCTCTCCCAGCATGCCGCTGGTCGCACCCTCTATGGTGACGACGATCCGGCTGCCGGCGCCGGCGTGGACTTCCACCCCCGGCATGGCGGCCACGCGCCTGCCGATCTCCTCGCGCCGTTCCGGGTGCGTGACGATCACCGCGCTCGAAATGTGATGTGGAGTCGAACCGCCCCCCTTGATGAAGGACCGCCGGTTCATCTTCGCGCGCTCGTGCATCGCCTACCCTCCAGGCGGGCCGGGAGGCCCGAACACGATCTGATACATCCAGACGAGGAAGCCATAGCCGCCGACCACGCCGACGGCAACTATGGGCCAGATGCCAAAGGCGAGCACGAGGAAAGCCAGCAATTCGGTCCGTCTCGTCTTCGCATGGGAATGCCCAGGTTCCGAAACGGCTTGCTGGCGATCCTGGGTCATGACCTCTCTCATGTGCCTTGGACGGTCGAGCGCTACGCGAGCGTGACTCGGCCCTGGAGGCTAACCGTTTGGGCGGCTTTTTCAATCCCCTGAGGACGCTACTTGACGTTTGCGACAACGCCCAGCGCACCGCCACGGGTATGGCCAATTTTCTGAAAGATCACGCTTCCGGTCCGGCGTCCGTCGGGCACGGAGCGCCCGCCGCGCTTCACGCCCCTGCTCTGCGTCCCCACAGGATCGGTGCGAACCGAATAGCGAACAGGAGAAACGCCGCGCTCCACAATGCGCCGCCGCAGACGAGCACATGCCCGTACCAGTCCTGCGTCAGCGGCGCGGCCACACGCAGCACGGCTCCTGCCGTCACCGCCAGGTAGGCCACGATCACTACATGATCCGCGACGATCTGCCGGCCGGTATGACCGAGGCTCGCGCGGGTCATGACCGCCAGCGTCATCGTGCCGATCGCGCCCGCCGTCAGCGCATGCAGGGCTGCGCTCTGCGGGAATGCGTCTAACACGACAGAACCGCCGAGCAGCAATAGCGCGACGGCGAGCCATGCATAGCCGAGGTGGAGGATGAACACGATCGGCTCGCGCAGGGTGCGATGGCCTTGCCAGCGCGCCATGCGGACGGCGAGAAGAATGCCGGCGACGGCGAGAAGAATGCCGGCCGCGGCGGAGTCCGGGAACGCCACCCAGGTCGCCGCGCCGGCTGCCGTGGCTGCGAGGGTTGCCTTGTCGAGATTCCCAAAGGGTGACGGCAGCCGCGTCTCGCCCGCCTTGACGAGCCAGTTCCGGGTAAAGCTCGGGATGATGCGCCCTCCGATGAGTGCCAGCAACAAGGCGATCACGCCGATCGCCAACCGCACGCCGAGGCCGTGCTCGATCAGGCCGAGATTGGCTGCGTGGTCGAGAGCACTCGCCGCGCCGAACAGCGTGAGGACGACTGCCACCGGCGCGTTCTTCCAGTTGCGTCCCGCGATGACCTCGCGCCAGACGGCAAGGGCGAGCGCGGCCGGAAATGCAATATCGAGCACCAGGGCAGCGACGGGGCTCGCGACCCAGGCGCAGGCGAGCCGGCCTGCGAGCCAAAGCGAAACCAGCCCCGCCAGAGGCCACCCACTGAGCGGCAGGCGTCCCGTCCAGTTCGGTATCGCTGTCAGGACGAAGCCCGCCAGCACGGCGCCAAGATAGCCGAACAGCATCTCGTGTGCGTGCCAGTAGAGGCCGGGGAACGGGCCGGGCAAGGCATGGCCCGAAAAATACATCCACAGCCAGGCCGGAATGGCGGCGCCGGCAAACAGAGCCGCGAGGAAGAAGAATGGCCGGAACCCGTATTGCAGGATTGGAGGCATCGACGATACGCGCCCTCGTCCGTCGCGGGAGAAGTCGCCCGACTTGCGCTGCGCCCGCACCACGGATCTGTCGGCTTGCGGACTAACTGTTGCGGCGGACATCGGCTGCTTCAATCTCCAGCGGCCTGCCTTGCGGCCTTGGCCCCGTGTGTAGCGAATTCGGTCACATCTTGAAAGAGATCGGCCATTTCCCGGAAGACCGACCGGTCCGGCTCGTCCGGCGTCAGTTCGTCCATCTCGCCGAGCAGAGCTAGGACGACCACGATCGCGTCGCGCATCTTGCGCGCATCCGCCAGTCCGTCGGCCCGGCGCATGAGATCTTCTTCTGCCCTCGCCCGGTCAAGCAGATCGTCGGCCACGTCCCGGCAACCGCAATCAAGCGCCACGGCAGAGAGACTACGCCGCAACCGTTCGATAACCGCCTCCTGCCCTTCCGGCAGAAGCTCGGAAAGTGCTGACGATGCCGTCGTCGTCTTCGTTCTCATGAGGTCTCCACGATCAGGCTTGCCGAAGCACCTCGAACATGCTCCGCAGCTTCGACTTCAACGCGGCGATGGCGGGAGTGCTCTCATCGTCACGGACAAGGCGGAAGCCCAGGTTTTCCGGCGGCGTTCCAACCGCACACCCGCCGCTTTTCCCGTCGCGCACGAAATTCGACATGTATGCCCGATGCCGCCCTTCGAGAACATGCACCCCACAGTTCTCGACGACGCTCTCCGCAGCCCCCCCGGCGTCAAGCGTGACGCGGCTGTAGCAGGTGGATGTCCATTCCCAGACATTGCCGCCGAAATCCTCGATCCCTGAGCTATTGGGCCCATAGTGGCCACGAGGCTTGGGCTCGGGATCTGCGGGACGCTTGGCCGCCGCTTCCTCGCGGTACCGCCTGATCCAGCGCACGGCGGGATTGTCGGGATCGTCCGCGGCTGCGGACACGGATTCGCCCCCGAACCGTTCGCCGGCGGCCGCTGCCGCCTCGAGTGCGGTCGGAAGCCGCCATGACTGACCCGTGGCTTCGGAGTACCACCGTGCGTAAGCTTGCGCATCCAACCAGTTCACGCCTGTAACAGGGACATCGTCCTGTGTGGAACGCGCGTCCGCAGCGGCGCATGCGCCAGCCGTGACGCAGCGCTGATAGTCGGCGAGGCCGACCTGGTGCCTCATGATGTGGAAGGCCGGAACGTCCTTGCGGATCGAGGGCGCGGGGGCCGGGCGCCCGCTGGCGAGGAATTCACCCGGAACCGGGAAGTCCAGCACCTGCTGCGCGATCTCGACGGTCTCCGCCACCGGAACCGAATGTCCCTGCCCGCTTGGCGCGTGCAGCCCGAGCGCGAGCGCCGGTACGGCAAGCACCGCGGCGGTGAAAGAGGTTTCCAGAAGGGTGATCGCCATGGGAACGCTCCAGGAAAGTTGCGGCCCGGATGCCCCCCTGGCTCCGGGCCGCTGGCCTGATCGGTCAGTGGGTCGGGATCGGTCCGGGCGCCTCGACCTGCTTCATCAGGTCGTCGCTCCACTCGCCCTCGACCACGAAGTGGGCCGTCGCTCCGAGCTCCACCGCTTCGATCAGGTTATGGTTGACGTAGGCGTATACGCCCGGCTGAAGGAAGGTGTAGAGCGCAGCTCCCGCCGATCCGCCGCGGATGAACCAGGTCTCCAGGTCCTTGGCAGGCGGGTTGGCGAACTTGCCTTCTTCCCACACATAGTCGCCGTGTCCGCCGATTATATGCGGCCGGGTGTCCCGGTTGGCCTGCGAATGGACGATCAGGACCGTCTCGCCGACCTTCGACTTCATCGCGTTGTCGCCGGTCAATGCACCCTTGGCGCCGTTGAAGACGACATGGGTCGGGATAAGACCCTTCATCACCTCGAGCGTATCGGCATAGCTGTCGCCGTGGCTCTCGTAGCTCTTGAAGTTGCCCTCTTCGTCGCGCGGTATGTAGAAGTCGTTCTCGCCGATGTAGAAAGCCTGGTCGTATGCGAGCGGCTCGCCCTTCTCGTTCTTCAGGCCGTCACGCGGCAGAACCATGATCGTTCCGCTCATTCCCGACACGACGTGCCAAGGGATCATCGGGCCTTCCGGCGCGCAGTGATAGACGAAGGTTCCGCTGCGGGTCGCCTTGAAGCGCAGCTTCACCCGCTCGCCGGGATTGATGAGCGTCAAGGCACCGCCGCCCAGCGCGCCGGTCGCCGCGTGGAAATCGATGTTGTGGGGCATCGAGTTGCTCTCGGGGTTCACGAGAGTGAGCTCGACGTAGTCGCCCTCGTGGACGACCATCATCGGACCGGGGATCGAGCCGTTGAAGGTCATGCCCTGGAGCACGGTGCCTTCGTCGTCGATCACGACTGGCTTCTCTTCGATCGTCATGGTGAACTCGACCACCTTGGGCCCGCTCGTCGCCACCTGTTCGTGCGCATGCACGAAGGGCGGCGCCACGAGTGTGACTTGTTCGCGCGGCAGGGCAGCAATCTCGTCCTCGTTTGCGAAAGCGGCCATCGAAGGCATCGCGGCCAGCATGGCGGTGGCCGCCACTCCCATCAGTGCCTGGCGCCGGGTGAACATCTTGGTTCTCCTTGTGATCAATCGTTGTCGATGAGGGATGTCTACGCCCCTTCACGGCCGCAAATTTTGTGCTGGAACAAAAACTGCGCCGATTCCCGCCCGCTCGGATGCGCGCTTCACATAGAGAAGGTCTCGTGGCGTATCGTGATCGCCTTGTTTGCGGCCCGTCGCGCCGGGCGGGCGTCGCATTGATCCGGTCCGTTTCGGCGTTATGATCATGCCCGACATGCTGGTGGGCGCGTGATGGCATCGCTCGGCGCGCTGGCGTCGGCGCCCCTGCTCAGCCCGCTGCCTATCCAGTGGTTCATGCGGGACCATCGGCACGAACTGCATTGAGAACGGAGAGCCCGTGAAGAAGACGCGCATCGCCATTGTCGGCCTCGGCATGGCCGTGACGCCCCACGCCAGGGGCCTTCTCGACCTCGCCGACGAAGTCGAGGTCGCCCACGCCTTCAGTCCCACCGAAGGTCGACGCAGGGCATTCGGCGAGAAGTTCCCGTTCCCGCTCTGCGACAGCCTGGACACGATCCTCGAGGACGACAGCGTCGAGGCGGTGGCGGTATTCTCGCCAGCCAACACGCATCGCGACATCGGGCTCGCCTGCGCGGCGGCCGGCAAGCATGTGCTGATGGAGAAACCCGTCGACATCAGCACCGCGCGGGCGCTGGAACTGGTGGAAGGCTGCCGCAAGGCCGGCGTGAAACTCGGGATCGTGCTACAGCATCGCTTCCGCCCCGCCGGGCTCAAGCTGCGTCAGATCCTGCGCGACGGCGAACTCGGCGCGATAGTCGGCTGCTCGACTGTCATCCGCCTCTGGCGGCCGCAAGTCTATTATGACGAACCGGGGCGTGGCTCCCTTGCACGCGACGGCGGTGGCGTCCTGATATCGCAAGGCATCCACACACTCGACCTGATGCTGTCGCTAGCAGGGCCGATCGCGGAAGTGACTGGCTTCGCCACCACGACGCCTGTCCACCGGATGGAGACGGAAGACATGGTGTGCGCGGCCGCGCGTTTCGCCAACGGCGCTTTCGGCACGATCGACGCAACAACGGCTGCCTATCCAGGCTTCCCGGAGGAGATCGTGATGACCTGCGAGAACGGCACGGCCGCGTTGCGGGGCACCGAGTTGCTCGTGCAGTTCCATGACGGCAGCAAGGTTACTATCGAACCGGACCGCTCCACCGGCGGCACGGGAGCCGACCCGATGGCATTCCCGCACGATTATCACCGCGCCGTCATGGCGGATTTCGTGGAAGCCATCCGAACGAACCGCGAGCCCAAGGTGACTGGCGAGGAGGCGCTGAAGGTGCATCGCCTGATCGACGCGCTTGTCAAGACCGGGCGTACCGGCAAGCAAGTAACGGTCCCGGGATGAGCCGCTGACCCTGCAACGGTGTCGAAGAAGCCTCAGCGCGGCTTTTGTTCGTCACCGCTTGTGCCGGCCTCGTCCGGCATGTCGTGCCCGTGATGGCGCGTGACGGCACGTGGCGGTACTGTCGCCACCCCTTCCGAACGGTCGCGATAGAGCACCGCGCGCGCAAGCAGCATGAGCGTGACCGGCGTGGTGACCGTGATGAAGACGCCAATCAGTATCTCGTGCACGATAGGGCGGGAGCCGAGGACCGAAAAGTACAGGATCGATCCCATCACCATCGCTCCCGTACCCCAGCTCGTGCCCAGCGTCGGTGCATGAACCCGCTCGAAGAAAGTTGCAAAGCGCAGGGTTCCGATGGCGCCGAAGAGCGCAAGGCCGGCGCCGACCAGCACGAAGAACGCGGTCAGAAGTGCTGCCCATGCCGGGAGTGACGCGGCATGCATCATTCGATCACCTCGCCGCGCATGAGGAACTTGGCGAGCGCGACACTCGACACGAAGCCGATGATCGCGATCGCCAGCGCCGCCTCGAAATAGTGGGAACTGCCCGTGCGGATGCCGACAGTGAGCACCAGCAGCATGGCGCACACATACATGGCGTCGAGGCACAGCACCCGGTCCTGTGCACGCGGCCCGCGCACCAGGCGGTACGTGTAGCACGCCATCGCCGCCACCAGCATTGCCTGTGCGATTGCGACGGACCATACGAGGATGGTGGCGCTCATTCGAATATCTCCATCAGCATCGCCTCGTAGCGGCTCTTGATGAGGGCGACCCATGCCTCCTCGTCGACGAGGTCGAGCACATGGATCAGCAAAATTCCGGAATCGGACGCATATTCGATCCAGGCGGTGCCGGGCGTGCTGGTCACGATGCAGGCCAGCACGGCCAGCCCGGTCCTGTCGCGCAGGTCGAGCGGAATGGCGACGAACCCCGCCACGCGTTGCCTGCGCCGGCCCTGCAGGATGATGCTGGCGACCGCAATGTTGGAGCGCAGTATGTCGAGGAGAACGATTCCGATAAGGCGCGGTATGGCCAGCCAGCGCCTTATCCTTGGCTTGGAGGGCTGCAACGCGGCCATGGCGCGACCCGCCACGAGGGCGATCACGGTTCCCAGCAGGAGATGGCCAGGCGAAAACGAGTTGAGCGCCATCCACATCACGACGAGGGATGCGGTCAGTAGCGGATATGGCAACACGCGGCTCATCTGACGGAGCCTTCGGGGGTTTGTGAGGGGACCTGTTCCAGGACAGTGCCGATGTAGCTGGAGGGACCATGCAGCGCGCGCGCGGCCGCCTCGGTGTAGCGGATCATCGGGCCGCCTTGCACGGTGAGCGCGAGGCAAAGTCCTATCAGCAGGATAACTGGCGCCACCTCGACCACGAGGACACGCGGAACGATGACTTCAAGCGGCGCCCAGAAAGTGCGGATGCCGGTACGCGTCATGGCGACGAGCGTCGCCAGGCCGGACAGGATCACCAGCGTGACCAGCACCCAGGTACGGACCGGAACGTCCATCGGGCTCCCCAACCCGTCGAGATTGATCATGCCGGTAAGCATCGCGAACTTGGCGATGAAACCCGAAAGCGGCGGCAGGCCGGCAAGCAGAAGGGCGAGGCATCCGAAACAGACGCCGAGGATGGCGAGCGCGCCCGGCATGGCCACGCCTACCTCCTCTTCCTCGTCCTCCTCCGCGTCGACCTCGTCGCCATAGGCCTCCATGGTAACCGTCAGCAGGTCGGCGCCCGGTTCTTGCGCGCGTTCGACCAGTTCGATCAGCAAAAACAGTGCCGCGATGGTGAGGCTGGAACTGACCAGATAGAAGAGAGCTCCCGAGACAACGGCCGCATCGCCCATGCCGACGGCGGCAAGCAGCGTGCCCGACGAAATCAGCACGCTGTAGCCGGCAAGCCGGCCCATCGCCTGGGAAGCGAGTACGCCCGTCGTCCCGAAGGCGACGGTCGCCATTCCGCCCCAGAGCAGGACCAGGCCGCCGAAGCCTGTCAGTTCGCCTGCCTCACTGCCGAAGAGGAGGAGCGTCAGGCGAAGGAGAACGTACACTCCAACCTTGGTGAGCAGCACGAAGATCGCGGCGACAGGCGCTGACGCAGCCATGTATGCCGACGGCAACCAAAAGCAGAGCGGCCACATGCCGGCCTTGACCAGGAATGCGACGCCCAGGACGGCGGCCCCGGCTTGCAGCAGCATCCGGTCCTCCGGCGCCACCCTGGGCAGCCGCACCGCCAGATCGGCCATGTTGAGCGTACCTGCGACGCCGTAGATCAGGCTCACGCCGACAAGGAAAAGCAGCGAGGCCGCGAGGTTGATCGCGATGTAGTGCAGCCCGGAGCGGACACGGAACACGCCGGAGCCATGCAGCAGCAGCCCATAGGAGGCTGCGAGCGTGATCTCGAAGAAGACGAACAGGTTAAACAGGTCGCCGGTCAGGAACGCGCCCCCGAGCCCCATCAGCAGGAACTGGAAAAGCGTGTGGAAATGCGGGCCGGCCCGATGCCAGCGCGCCAGCGAGAAGACAAGCGATGCGAGCGCCAGCACCGCCGCGAGCGTCAGCATCAGGGCCGCCAGGCGATCGAGCACCAGGACGATGGCGAACGGCGCCGGCCAGCTGCCCAGGGCATAGGACAGGGACAGCCCCCCGCCGCCGGCAGGAGCGCCATCGGCAATGCGCATCAGCGCCAGCGCGACGACCAGCAGCAGCAGGGTCGACGCCAGGTTGATCAGCGCCTTCACCGAATGCCGCAACTCGTCGATGAGGAGCAGCGCCGCTCCGGTGATGAGCGGCAGCAGGATCGGAACGATGAGCAGGTGCCGGGACCACTCCATCAGCGCGATTCCCGTCCGTCGACATGGTCGCTGCCGGTGAGCCCGCGCGCCGCGAGCAGCACGACCAGGAAAAGTGCGGTCGTCGCGAAACCGATCACGATGGCGGTCAGGACCAGCGCCTGTGGAACCGGGTCTGCGTAGCCGGCGGGATCGGCGGCGCCGTCCGCCCCCAGCACAGGCGCTGCGCCGACGCGAAGACGGCCCATGCTGAAGATGAACAGATTGACCGCATAGGAGAGCAGCGAAAGGCCGATGACCACCTGGTAAGTGCGCGGACGCAGTATCAGCCAGATACCCGAACCGGTAAGAACGCCGATCGCAATGGAAAGCGTCAGTTCCATCACGCAGTCTCCTCGATGCGGGAAGCCCGCAGCCTGCGAATGGACTGGTGGGCGAGAGCGATGAGCATCAGCACGGTGGCGCCGACCACCAGGCCGAACACGCCCAGATCGAACAGCGCCGCGCTCGCCAGGGGCACCTTGCCTATCAAGGGGAGGTCCGCATACCGGAAATACGAGGTGAGGAAAGGATCGCCGAGCAGTATGGAAGCAGTGCCGCTCAGCGCCGCCAGCAGCAAGCCGCCGCCGATCCAGACGACTGGAAGGATGCGCAAACGGTCCTCTACCCAGACGGTTCCGGCAGCCATGTACTGGAGGATGAAGCCTGCAGCCATCGCGACGCCTGCAACAAAGCCTCCGCCGGGCGCATCATGGCCGCGCAGGAGGAGATAGGCGGCAAGGACGATGATCACCGGGAACATCCATTGCATGATCACCGACGGGATGAACAGATAGTCGGCAGCCGTCGCGCCGACCTCCCGGTCAGGTTCCGCCTCGTCATAAGACCGCTGGATGAGTTGCTGCTCGGGCCGCTCCACATTGTCCGGGGCCGGACGGAACCGGCGCAGAAGAGAGAAAACGGTCAGGGCGACGATGCCCAGGACCGTGATCTCACCCAGCGTGTCGAATCCGCGGAAGTCGACGAGGATCACGTTGACCACGTTACGCCCACCGCCCTCGGCATATGATTTCTCTATGAAAAAGCTCGCAATGGATTCCGGCGACGGCCGCGTCAGCACGGCGTAGGCGATTGCCGCCATGCCCAGGCCGGCTGCGACGGCAATCGAAAGGTCACGGACACGACGCAGGCGGGTGAGGCCGCCGTCCGGATCGAGCAGGCCCGGCGAGCGCTTGGGCAGCCACCGCAACCCCAGCAGTATGAGGACAGTGGTCACGATCTCGACCGCGAGTTGCGTCGCCGCAAGGTCGGGTGCCGACAGCCACACGAACGTCATGCAGGTCACGAGGCCCGTCCCTCCCATCAGGACGAGGGCCGCGAGCCGGTGGAATTTCGCCTGGTGGGCGGCGGCGACGGCGCAAATCATGCCTACGGCCCACAACCCGACAAAGGCCGGATCCGTCATCCCGATCCCATGCTTCCCGAAGCCGAAGCCCGAAGCGAAAAGCGGGATGGCGGCGGCCGCTATCGCTGCCACCACCAGCATGCGCATCTGCGGTTGCAGACGTCTCGTGCCGAATATGTCCTCGACGAGACGCGCCCACCGCCACGAGATCGCAACCATGACCAGTTCGAAAATCCGGTAGCCGTCTATCCGGCCGAAAAGCAGCGGCCTTTCGGAGCGCTCGAGATAGTCGCATGCTACGACATACAAAAATCCGCCCGCCGCCAGCGCCAGCGCGCTCATCGCCAGAGGAAGAGTGAAGCCGTGCCAGACAGCCAGGCTGTATACGGGCGTCGCATCTCCCAGCACCGAGGAGACGGCCACATTCAGGAAGGGTCCGATGGTCAGGCCCGGAATGATGCCGACGACGAGGCAAGCGACCACCAGGAAGGTGACGGGAAACCGCATCCAGAAAGGCGGCTCGTGGGGCACGCGCGGGAAGCTTTCGGGCGGCGGCGCGCCGAGGAAGATCGAGTGGATGAGCCGGATGGAGTATGTGACCGCGAGCGCGCTTCCGAGCACGGCGGCATAAGGCGCGATCGTATCCACCCAGGAATCGGCATGGGTCTCGACGGCTTCGGCGAAGAACATCTCCTTAGACAGGAAACCGTTCAGCAGCGGAACGCCGGCCATGGCAGCACTTGCCACCATGACCAGCGTCCCGGTAATCGGCATGTAGCGGAAAAGACCGCTCAGCTTGCGCAGATCGCGCGTGCCGGTCTCGTGGTCGATGATGCCCGCCGCCATGAAAAGCGAGGCCTTGAAGGTCGCGTGGTTCAGCATGTGGAATATCGCGGCGACCGCCGCGAGCGGGCTACCGAGGCTGAGAAGCAGCGTGATCAGCCCCAGATGACTGATCGTGGAATATGCCAGCAATCCCTTCAGATCCTGCTGGAACATGGCGAGATAGGCGCCCAGCACCAGCGTGGCCATCCCCGCGAGCCCCAGGATGGTAAACCATTCGGGCGTGCCGGAGAGCACCGGCCATAGCCGTGCCATGAGGAATACGCCGGCCTTCACCATGGTTGCGGAGTGCAGGAAGGCGGAAACCGGCGTCGGGGCCGCCATGGCGTTGGGCAGCCAGAAATGGAACGGAAACTGCGCGCTCTTCGTGAGAGTGCCGAGCAGGATCAGCACCAGCGCCGGCACGTATAGATCATGCGAGCGTATGAGGTTGCCCGACCGGAGCACGTCGTCGAGATCGTAGCTGCCGACGATATGACCGATGATAAGTACGCCCACCAGCAGGGCGAAACCCCCTATGGCCGTAATCGTCAAGGCCATGCGGGCGCCGTCGCGCGCCGCCTGGTTGTGATGCCAGTAGCCGATGAGGAGGAAGGAAAAGATGCTGGTCAGTTCCCAGAATACGACAAGCAGCACGAGATTGCCGGACACCACGATGCCGAGCATCGATCCCATGAATGCCAGGAAGAAGAAATAGAAGCGACGGACCGGATCTTCGGGCGAGATGTAGTAGCGGGTATAGATGACGACCAGGAAGCCGATGCCGCTCACCAGCATCGCGAAAATCCAGGCGAAACCGTCCATTCTTAGCGTGAAGTCGAGGCCCAGCGAGGGTAGCCACTCGACATGGTAGCGGATGCTCTCGCCACTGGCGACCGAAGGATAGAGCGTAGCCGCCAGCACGAGGCAGGCAAGCGTCGTCGCTCCCGCGAGCCAGGTCGCGGGAGTACGCGAGTCCGACGGAAGCAGGAGCGCCGCGATACCTGCCAGGAAGGGCAGAGCGATGATGAGGATTAGGGGAGAAAGCTCCATCACTCTCCTGGTGACTGGAAGGGGGGATTCCTATCCCTTTAAGCTATCGATGGCGTTCCGCCAACCGCAGGCAGCGGCGTGTAACGCATTTGTTCAGGCTGCCCGCCGCTCCTGCCGTGTCCGGGCCGGTTCCATGGCGCGAAACACATCGATGCGTCAAAAATCGGACCGCAGCGCGTCACGCTGGCGGCTACTGGACGAACCAGGTGCGGGCCCTAGATGACAGTGCTGTCGTGGAGACACGCCGGACGCCGAGAGAGGAGCTGCCATGGTTGCCATACCCACCGCCACATATGCGAGACCGCTCCATCCGCTTCACGCGATCCTTCTCGCCTTCCCGCTTTCCATGTTCCTCGGCGCGTTGTTGAGCGACCTTGCCTACTGGAACACCTTCCACATCCAGTGGGCAAACTTCTCGTCATGGCTCATCGTCGGAGGCCTGGTCGGCGGCGGGTTCGCCCTGTTGTGGGCGCTCATCGACCTGTTCCGCTTCCGCGGATCGGGCAGCCGGCGCCCGCTGGTCTATTTTCTCGTCCTGCTGGCCATGTTCGTTCTCGGCTTCATCAACGCCCTCGTCCACGCGAAGGATGCCTGGGCGACCATGCCGGAAAGCCTGTATCTATCGGTGGTCACGACGCTTCTGGCGCTTGCGGCCGCCTGGATCGGCTATTCGGGATTCCGCTCGGTGGAGGTAGGATGATGCGTCGCTTCCTTTTGTTATCCGCTTGCGCCGCTCTGCTCTGCGCCTGCAGCAACGAAGCCGATCCGCAGCAGTATGGCGCCGATCCCGATCTTCCCGATCCGCGGCGTGGTCTGCTGCCGGACATGAAGATCGCGCTGCCTGCCGCCTGGGGCGACGACCTGCCGTCGGTGCCGGAAGGGTTCACGATCGCCGCGATCGCCACCGACCTGGCAGTACCGCGACAGACCCTGGTTCTTCCGAATGGCGACATCCTGATCGCGGAAGGCTCCGGCGGCGGCGCCCCCACCTTGCGTCCCAAGGACATGATCGCGAACTACATCAAGGGCCTCGGCAAGACCGATGTCGGCGGCGGCGATCGCCTGACCCTGTTGCGCGACGCCGACGGCGACGGCAGCTACGAGACCCGCGGCATCTTTGCGGACAATCTCAACGCGCCCTACGGGCTCGCATTCGTCGACAACGTCATCTATGTCGCCAACCAGGACGAGCTCGTCCGTTTCGACTATGCCGAAGGCCAGACCGAAGCGAGCGGGCCGCCGACGAAGGTTGCGGACCTGCCGTCGGCAATCAACCATCACTGGACGAAGGCGATGACGGCGAGCGCCGATGGCCGCTTCCTCTATGTCGGCATCGGCTCGAACAGCAATATCACCGAGCGCGGCATGGACGCGGAAGTGGATCGCGCCATGGTGTGGCAGATCGATGCCCGGACCGGCGCGCACAAACCTTACGCTACCGGCCTTCGCAATCCCACCGCGCTTGCCATCCAGCCCGGCACCGGCCAGCTTTGGGCGGTGGTGAACGAGCGTGACGAGATCGGTCCGAACCTGGTTCCGGACTACCTCACCTCCGTGCAGGAAGACGGCTTCTACGGATGGCCCTACAGTTACTGGGGACAGCACGTCGATCCTCGCGCACAGCCGCAGGATCCCGAGAAGGTAGCTGCCGCAATCCGGCCAGACTACGCCCTTGGTTCGCATGTGGCGGCGCTCGGCCTGGCATTCTCGATGCCTGTCATGGGGTCTGAGTTCGCGGAGGGTGTGTTCATCGGCGAGCATGGAAGCTGGAACCGCTCGCCACCAGTCGGCTACAAGGTGATTTTCGTGCCGTTCAGCGATGGAAAGCCTGCCGGCGAACCGGTCGATTTCGCCACCGGCTTCCTCACCGAGGACGGCAAGGCCCGTGGGCGGCCGGTCGGCGTGACTGTCGACCCGCGCGGTGCGCTGATCGTGGCCGATGATCTCGCCAACACGGTATGGCGGATCACGGCCGACCAGCCGGCGGACACTGCGACCGAACCGGCCGAAGCGGCGACAGATCCCGCCGCCGAGCCATCCGGCACGGCCAGCCAGCCGGCAGGCAGCCAACCTGCGGAAACAGGCTCGGAGCCGTCCGAAACGGACGCGGAACCGGAGGATGCCGCCACCGACCCCGCGCCACCGGCCGACGCCGCGCCTGCAGAAACGCCCTGAGGGCTGGCGATCTCCCTGCCGGAACAATGTCGGACCAACTCATCGCCTCCTGAAGCGATGAGTTGGTCCTGTCTGATGTGTCGTCACTGCTCGGACCCGAAAGCCGGCCCGCCTGGATGCTAGCAGCGAGCCGTATAGATTGATCCGTCGGCACGTTGGAAGCGGCAATAGCCCGAGCTTTGCGGGGCGGATGCCGTACCGACGACGGCGCCAAGAAGGGCACCGGCGCCCGCCCCGACCACCGTGCTGCGCGTATTGCCGCCAATGGCTTGCCCGGCAAGAGCCCCTGCCCCGGCTCCTATCAGCGCGCCTGTTCCGGCCCGCTGTTCCCGTTCGGTGGCCGCGCAACCAGCAACGGCAGCAACAAGCAGGCAAACGGCGATCTTACTTATTACGGCGTTCATTGTTTCGCTCCTGGGTACCGTGGCATTTCGTTAAGCCACCTGCAGGGCCCTGGTATCGAATGCATCCGGGCCCGCGGAAGTCCCCGCCATGATGAGTCTAGTTTAGCGCTTGCAAGTGTCATGGGCGCAGAATCCAGACCCTTGTATTTCCGTCCCTAATTCAACGGCCTGTGCTGCCATTTCTTGACAAATCGGCGGATGGCGAATGATCTCATGCAATCGTGTGGACCTGGAGGGTATCGATGCGTCGTCCTTTGTTCGCGTGCCTGGGCTTGGCCCTTTCCCTGGCGGCTCCCATGACCGTGCCTACTCCTGCGCACGCCGTCACGATCAACATCACCATCGGCAGCAACCTGAACCACGGCCGCGGCATCACGTGCCGGGAAGGTGAGCGGATCCTGCGCAATCGGGGTTTCAGGGACATCCGCCGGGTGGATTGCCGTGGACGGTTCTTCGTATATCGCGCGCGGCGCGGCGCGAGCCGGTTCGAAATCGCCGTGGCCGCTCATAACGGCCGCGTCGTCGATCTACGCCGCATCGGACGCTAGGTTTTTGGACTGTTTCCGGCGTCTGAAAGCTGTAGAACACGGCTCGAGGTTACGATCTTTGGCAAGTGCCCTGCATGTTGGCCGTCCATCAGACGCTGAATACCGATAGAGTGCGCGCGCTCCCCTACAAGCTCGCCGATTCATTCCTCACGGCGGGAATATTGCTGGCGACCCTTTCATTCGCCGCTTCCCTGACGCCCAGCCTGATACCGCGGTCCTATCTCATCCAGGGCGTGCTGTCCGGGTTCTCGGCGGCTCTTGGCTATGGCGTAGGCTGGCTTGTCTATTGGCTGTGGACCTATCTCGAATTGCCCCAGCCGCGCGGCCGAGCCCTGAAGGCGGTGAGAATTGCCGTCGTTGGCGCCTGCGTCGTGATTGCCGTCGTCTTCCTGTGGAGGACCCTGGAATGGCAGAATTCGATCCGCGTCCTGATGGATCTCTCGCCGCTGGACACGGCAAGTCCTCTCCATACAGGCGCTGTCGCCATCGCCGTCTTTGCGGCTCTCATGATCCTGGCGCGTCTCTTCACCTACACCTGCCTCCTCTTTTCCAACTGGCTCGCCCGATTCATTCCAAGGCGCATCTCCCGCGTCATTGGCGCTTTGGTGGCAATTGCCCTTTTCTGGTCGGCGGCCGAAGGGCTGATCTTCCGACAGGCGCTTCACACCCTCGATCTGTCATTTCAGGAGATGGATGCCCTCATCGAGGATGACCTCCCCAGGCCGGCGGCCTCGATCAGGACTGGAAGCGCAGCCTCTCTGCTGTCGTGGGAAGGTTTGGGCAGGCAGGGCCGCCGGTTTGTCAGTTCCGGCCCCTCGGGCGAGGAGATCGGTGCCTTCCTTGGGCAAGAGGCCATGGACCCGATCCGCGTCTACGTCGGAATGAACTCGGCCGACACCGCCGACGAGCGCGCGAGACTGGCCCTGGAGGAACTCAAGCGCACCGGTGCGTTTGATCGGTCGATCCTCATCATCGTGATGCCGACCGGAACCGGCTGGGTCGACCCGGCCGCGCTGGACCCGGTCGAGTATCTTCACAAGGGCGATATCGCGAGCGTCGCGCTGCAGTACTCCTACCTCGCGAGTTGGCTCTCCCTGCTGGTCGAACCGGACTACGGCGCGGAGGCCGGCCACGCGCTGTTCCGCGAGGTCTACACCTATTGGTCGTCGCTTCCGCGCGACGCGCGGCCGAAGCTCTATCTGCATGGCCTGAGCCTCGGAGCGATGAACTCCGAGCGCTCGGCAGATTTTTTCGATATCATCGCCGACCCGTTTCACGGCGCCCTGTGGAGCGGCCCGACGTTTTCCAACTACACGTGGCGATCTGTCACCAACGACCGAAATCCCGGTTCGCCCGAATGGCTGCCCCGTTTCCGCGACAGTTCGATCTTCCGGTTCACCAATCAGGACGATGCACTGGACATTCCGGGTGCGACCTGGGGGCCGATGCGGATCGTCTATCTTCAATATGCCAGCGATCCCATCACCTTCTTCGAGGTCGACACGCTTTATCAGGAACCGGACTGGATGAAGGCGCCGCGCGGGCCCGACGTTTCGGAGCAGGTTCGCTGGTATCCGCTCGTGACGATGCTGCAACTGACCGTTGACATGATGATCGCGACGACGTCTCCCATGGGGTTCGGGCACGTCTTCGCGCCGCAGCATTACATCGATGCGTGGATGGCAGTCACGGAACCCGAGGGCATCACGCCCGAAGACGTCGCCCGGCTGAAGGCGCTTTTCCTCGCGCGCGGATCGACGCCCGTCAGCGGATAGCGGCCAGGGCCGCGCGCGGTTCAGCCCTGGCTTGCACCATCCACGGCACGGAGCAACTGGTAAAGCGTTTGCTTCCCTTCGGGCCGGACCTGGCATTGCTGCGCCATCACGAAGCCGTCGCTCGCCCACCCGATATTCCGCGCCTCCTTCGGCGAAATGCCGAACTCATGCCTGAACGTCCGGCTGTAGGCGGACGCGTCGATGAAGCCCCATTCCTCGGCGATCCGGGAAATCGAACGCGTATCCGCGGCATCGGAAAGCGCGTCGCGCGTTCGCAGCAGGCGCTGCCTGCGGATGTAGGAGGCGACGCCCCCGAGCGGCTCGAAAATCCTGTAGAGGCGCGAACGGGACACGCCAAGCGCCGCACACAATGCCTGGGATGTCAGATCGCGGTCTGTAAGCCTGTCGTCGATCACCCGGCGGGCGCGCGCCAGCAAAGTTGCGTCGACCGGGGTCTGGGCTTCCATCAGGCGGTCGCGAGAGGGCGCGAGGCACACCGCCACGAGGCTGCGCGTTGCCTCGACGATGTAGGGTATCTCTGCCGGCTTCAGATCAGCCAGCGACCTGTCCAGGAGAAAAAGGTAGTCGGCCAGCAGCTTGCCGAGCCCCCCTTCGAGCCTGACATCCAGCATGCGGTGGAGCGTGGCCGTCGAGGCAAAAAGATCGTGCGGAATGAACAGCGTGAGCATCCCGTCGTGATTGATTTCTCGCTGGAACGGGGTGGCCAGACAGTGCAATTCCGGCACCGCGATCTCGGCCCTGTGCCAGTGGCTCGATTTCGGAGACCGAAACGGCAGGCTGATATACCAGTGATCGAGCAGGCAGCGTTTCAGGTGCTTCTGGCGATGCGTATGCTTTTCGCCGGGAAGACTGGTTCGCATGAAGGCCAGCCTGTCCAGGTCCCAGACGACCTGGCGGGCTGGAAAGTTTTGTGGGCCGCCCGACGCAACCGACACGTCGATCACGCCCTGGTAAATTTGGCGGAACGCTGCGAAATGATCGCGCGCCGGCAAGGCGGAGTTTGAAACATCGAGAGCATGCGTAAATCGCGCACTCTCTCTCTTGTGGTCTTCGAACGACTGTAGCGCGGAGTCCTGATACATTGGAACGACTCCAGATTACCGTTTCTTAGGGTAATTTCCGATCAATCATCGCCGTAGTTCTACTGTACTCCGAAGCTCCCCAATACAAACCTCGATCGTGAAAGTCTCACAATCTGTAGAAAATTTCCATATCGTATCTGGAGGGGTGCCGCGCCGTGCAACATCGACTTCCAGAGCAAGGACTGACAGCTTCGATACAGTGCATCGGAAATTTGACAGCACAAGTTCGCCCCCGCATCCTGGCGCTGCCGGCAAAAATAGGGACATCAGGCACACCAGCAGGATTCCAGGCTGATTTCCCGCAGTGCATGACGCCTTACAATGCAGGCTGGCCCAACCCTTCGGCAGGAGTCTCCATGTCAACGCTCATCGTCATCGTCTACCCCACGGAGGAGAAGGCTGAAGAGGTCCGCCAGACCCTGCTCGGCCTGCAGAAGGAATATGTCATCAGGCTTGGCGACGCCGTCATCGCCACGCGGACCGAGGCGGGAAAAGTCAAGCTGAACCAGCTCATCAACACGACAGCGACTGGCGCGGTGTCCGGCAGCTTCTGGGGATTGCTCATCGGGCTTATCTTCCTCAATCCGCTCGTTGGCGTGGCGATCGGCACGGCTTCCGGCGCGCTTGGAGGCGCCCTGACGGACGTCGGCATCGAGGATTCCTTCATGAAGGACCTCTCGGCGAGCCTGGCGCCCGGCAATGCCGCGCTCTTCCTGCTTATCCAGGAGATGACCGAGGGCAAGGTCCTGAAGCAGATCGAGGGCTTCGGCGGCGTCGTTCTCAAAACCTCGCTCGACGAGACCAAGGAGCAGGTCCTGCGCGATGCGCTCCAGCGTCACGCGGCAGAAGCCGCCTCGAAGCCGCAAGCGTAGGTCCTCACCCTTCGTCCAGCCCGAGAGCGAAGGCGGATGACTGCGACTGAAACCTTCATAGCCGTCGCCATCGAGATGGTCTGCGGCGCGGCGGGGGCATTGGCCATGCGCTGGTGGTGGCCCGGCCTCGGACTTGGCAGGATCATAACCGTTCCGGCCGGGATGATCGGGGGTTTCGCGCTGACCTTCGTTGCGGCTCGTATTCCAGGCATTGGCCATCTGGTTGGGCACATCGAGAATGCCGCTGATTCCGCCATGCGTGGTGTCGGCGGGCTGACACCTGCAGTTCTGGTCGGGGTTGGCGTTGCGGGCCTGCTCGGCGGAGCCCTGCTTGTAGCGCTTCTCGGCCTGATCCGGCGCGCGAGCGTCTGACGGCAGGGCTCTCCACGCCTGTCCCTCACCGGCCGTGAACGGTTTCCACCTCGTCGTCGGGCGCTCCCAGCAGTTGGGCGACCCATCTGGCCGAAGCTGACTGCGCACAGAAAGTCAGCACGGCGATTGCTATCGGAACGCCGATGAATGCGCCGAACAGGCCCCAGAGGAACATCCACAGGAAGACGGAAAACAGGACGAGAAAGGGCGACAGCGCCAGCGCCTTCCCCGCCACGCGCGGTTCCACATAGCTGCCGATCACGAACTGGATGATGTTGAGGCAGGCAAAGACGAACAGCGTGAGATACAGGGACTCGAACTGCGCCAATGCGTAGAAGGTCGGCAACAGCGTTGCTATGAACGGGCCGATGAAGGGGATGAAATTCATCATGAAGGCGATGATTCCCCATTCGGCGGCGAGTTGCAGGCCGAACGCCAGGGCAAAAATATAGACGGCGGCGCCCGTTGCGACGCTCATGATCGTCCTGATCCACAGGTACCGGCGCAGCTTGGCGGCCGTGTGTTCGCCTCCCACGATCAGGATGCGCGCGGCCTCGCTGCTCAGGATGCTGCGAATCTTGCGCGCCAGCGGCGCGACCTCGAGCAGGCCGAGCAATACATAGATAAGAACGACGATCCAGAACGAGATCATCGTATTCAGCCTCGCCGACAGGCCCTGCATCGCGCCCACCACCCATCGCATGTTGAAGTGCTCTGCCCACAGGCCGGCAACGGCGACGCCATGCGTCTCCAGCCAAGCGGCCGCCTGCTCGTAGAGTCCCTGGAGTCTCGGCGCCTCGGCGATGAGGGTTCGACCTATGCGCGTGAAGCTCCAGGCCACGACGGAAGCAAAGACGACGAAGACCAGCATGATCAGAGCCATGACGATGGCCAGCGCCAGAAGCTGCGGGAGACGCGTCTGAAGCTGCGCCTGGAGCGGCCAGGCGACCGCGATGATGAAGAAGGCGCAGGCAACCGGCGCAAAGATCGCATCGGCGTAATAGAGCGCAGCCAGCAGCAGAATTGCGCAGACGATGCCCAGCAGCACCGGAACAGGCCGAGCGGTCATGGCAGCTCAGAATCTCCAGATCATCGGGACCAGGAATACAGCCACGAGGAAGAACCAGAGCAGCAGCGGCAGGCCGAGCTTCCAATAGTCGCTGAAAGCGTAGCCGCCGGGGCCCATGACCATCAGGTTCGTGGGGGTTGCGATCGGGGTCAGGAATGCCGCGGCCGCCGCCACGGCGGTGCTCATGAGCACCGGGCGCGGTGAAATGCCCATGGTTGCAGCGGCCGCCACGCCGATCGGGATGACGATGAGAGCGGTGGCGGTGTTGCTGATGAGCTGCCCCATGACGGCGGTAAGCACGAACAGGCCGGCGAGCAGGGCAATGGGGCCGGCGTCGCCGACGAGCGCAACCAGATGCTCTGCCATCATTCTTGCCGCGCCCGTCTCGATCATGGCGGTGGACAGTGGCATCATCGCGCCGACGAGGATCACCGTCGTCCAATCGATCGCGCGGTAGGACTGCGCGACGTTCATTATCCCCGTCAGGACGATTGCACCGGCGGCGAGCAGCCCGGCCACCGCCGGCGGAACGAGTCCCGTGGCGAGCAGCACGACCATTGCGACCAGGATGACGACGGCCTGGCGCGCACCCGGCCCCATGGGCACCGCCTGACGACGCACCAGTTCGGGCGAATTGACGACCAGGACATCAGGATCGTTGAGGTGCTGGTCGAGGGCTTTCCATGTTCCCTGCAAGAGCATCGTGTCGCCGGCCTGCAACACGATACCTCCTGCGTCCCGTGTTGCATTGGTCGCGGGAACTTCGGCGCCGGTACGCTGCACTGCCAGGATGATGAGATCGCCGCTCTGCGTGACCATGCCCGGGAAGACGTTCTGGCCGATCAGCCCGGAGCGCGGCGGGATCACCACTTCGGCAAGGCCCGAACTGCGGTTGAACAGCGTCCCCTCGCCGTGTCCCGGCGCCGCCGTATCGGCGAATGCGAGATGTTTGTCGGCGGCGAATGCGGCAGCGGACTGGGCATCACCCCTCAGCAGCAGGTGATCCCCCTCGGCGATTGCAGATCTGCGCAAGGGGCTGGCCGATTCGCCCTCCTGAACGGCCACGAGACGAAGGTCGGGATATCCGGCCAGTTCGACCGCCGATACGGACATGCCGACAAAGGGCGAGGATGCGCGCACCCGCATCTGATAGACATCGCTTGCAAGGCCATATTGCTCGACGAGCGTCTTGGCGTGACGGCTGAAGTCGGCCGGCATGGTCGCGCCGTTGCGTTCAGGCAGCAGCCGTTTTCCGAACAATATGATGATCGCCATCGTACCCGCCAGCAGCGGCAGGCCGACAAGCGCAAATTCGAAGAAGCCGAAGGCACCTACGCCGGCGTCGCTTGCCGCGTCAGAGGCCAGGACGTTCACCGGAGATCCCGTAAGGGCCAGCTTGGAGCCGGCATGAGCGGAAAACACCAGCGGCATCAGCAGTTGCGACGAGTTGAGCTTCAGCCGGACGGCAATGACGACCACCACCGGCAGGAGCGCGGCAACCGCGCCATTGACGCTGATGAGCGCCGTGAGGAGAGCGACCATGCTCATCGTCAGAAGCAGCAGGCGCGTGCGACTGTCCTCGCCCGCGCCACGGATCAGGAGTTGCCCGGCCCAGGCGGTGACGCCGGTCACGTCCAGGCCGGCGCTGACTATGAATAGCGCGGCTATGAAGATCACCGCGGGATCGCCGAAACCGCCGAGGGCCTGGTCGATCGTCAGGACGCCGGTTGCCCACAGCGCAAGGGCAGTGCCCATCGCCACGACGACGACGGGCAGCTTGTTCCAGACGAACAGGACGACGATCACCGCAATGATGGTGGCCGTGTATGCTACGGGGCTCAAGCGTCAATTCCTCGCCAGCGGCATGAACTGCTACTCTTCCATCGTGGCCATGAGTATGCCGAGGCGGCAGCCCTTCTCGTATTCGGCAAGGTTCACATATTCCTTGATCGTATGGATCTCGGCCTGCCCCGCGCCGATGGTGATGGTGGGAACGCCGTGCTTGTCGAGCCAGTTGGCATCCAACCCGCCATTGGAGAACAGATAGTTGGCCTCGATGCCCAGTGCCTCGAGCGCCTTGGTCGCGCGCTTCACGACCGGCGCGTCCTTGGCCAGTTCGAAGGGCGGGTAGGACGCCTTGTGGCTGAACTTCACCTTGGCCGTGTCGCCCTTGTGGTCCTTCACTTCGGCCTGCGCCTTCGCGAAGGCCTCCTCATAGCCCTTGGCGATCTTCGTTGCGAAGGCGGACTCGGGGCTGCGCGCCTCGCCCTTGATGAAGGCATAGTCGGTGACGACATTGGTCGCGTCGCCGGCCGGCTTGTTGTCCTTGCCGCCGAAGATGCCGACATTGCTGGTGCCCCGGCCATCGGGCTTGACGACCTTGCCGAACCAGCCGGCGCTGCGGGCTTCGGCAAGCGCGATGGCCCCTACCATCGTGGCCGAAATGCCCTGTTCTGGCGCCACGCCGGCATGGGATGCCCGGCCGGTTATCTCGACTTCCCAGTTTTCCTGCCCGACCGCCCCTATGATCAGGTCCTTGGCGAGCATGCCGTCGACGTTGATGCACATGACCGGGCCGCCGAGGTCGGCGGGATTCAATTCGCGCGCGCCATGCAGGCCGCTCTCCTCGCGAACGGTGAAGAGCAGCGTGATCGGCGGATGCGGAAGCTTGTGCTTGATCAGCGTTTCAACCAGTACCACCAGCAGCGCAACGCCGGTGCGGGCGTCGCCGCCAAGCGCGGTCGTGCCGTCGGAGACGATACGATCGCCTTCCTTTTTCGGCTTCGCTCCAGCGCAGAGCGGCACCGTGTCCAGATGGGTGGAGAAGAGCAGCCTCGGTCCGCTGCGTGTTCCGGGCAGGTCGACGATGAGGTTGCCGGTCTCCGTGGGCAGCGGGATGCGCTTGTTGGCGTCGTCGAAGCGAATGGCTGATGCAGGCACGCCAATATCTTTCAGCGCATCGCTGACAGCGGCGGCGATGTTCGCCTCCTGCCCGGTGACGCCCTCAACCGAAAGAAACCGCATCAGGTAATCTTCGGCCGCGCCCACGTCGAGAGGAATAGAGGGCTTGCTCATGGGTGCCATCCTTGTCGTTTTGATGCCGTATCTCTGTATCCCGTCGTTCCGGCCGTCACAGCCCCCACGGCAGGCCGAGCATTTTCCAGATTGCGAAGAGAGCCGTCCACAGCACGAAAATCCACACGACATAGGGCAGCATCAGTGACACGATGGTGCCGACGCCTGCTGATTTGTCGTATTTCGCGGCGAAGCCGACGACGAGCGCGAAGTAGGCATTGAGCGGCGTGATCGCATTCATGGGCGAATCGCCGACGCGGTAGGCCGCCAGGACCGCTTCCGGCTCGACTCCGAGCTTCATCAGGAGCGGCACGAAGACCGGTGCGAAGATCGCCCATTTGGCGATCGCGCCGGTGAGCAACAGATCGATGATTGCGACCACGATGATGAAGCCGATCAGCAGCGGCAGCGCGCCGATATTGGCCGCCTGCAGGACGCCTGAGAGGCTGAGCGCCATGACCGTGCCGATGTTGGTGTAGGTGAAATAGGCGACGAACTGGCTGAGCACGAAGAACAGGAAGATGGTGCCGCCCATGCTCTTGATCGACTTCTCGATCGCGGCGATCACCTCCGCCAGCGTCCGCATGGTGCCGGCGCCGATGCCGTAGGCCCAGCCCGACACCAGGAACATCAGCACGATGAGCGCTATCAGGCCGTTCATGAATGGCGAGTTGCCGATCAGGTCTCCGGTGACCGGATCGCGCAGCGGGCCCCAGGACGGGATCGTCAGCAGGCAGAAGACGACGATCAGGCCGAGCAATCCCAGGCCGGCATAGCGCAAGCCGCGCGTTTCCTGTTCGCCAAGCATGGCGCTCTGGTCCGTCGTGGTGCCGTCGGCAGCACCCTTCGGATCGTAGGGACCGAGCCGCGGCTCGATGATGCGATCGGATATGAACGCGATGATGACCGTCAGGAACAGCACCGATGCAACGGAGAACCAGAGGTTCGAAGCCAGTCCGATGGTCCTGCTGGGGTCGACGAGCGCGGCTGCGTCATTGGTGAACTCGACAAGTACGGTGTCGAGCGGCTTTATCAGCATGTTGACGGTGAAAGCGCCCGCCACGGCTGCAAAGCCCAGCGCGATGCCGGCCACCGGATGCCGTCCGACCGCCAGATAGGCGATGCCCGCGAGCGGGATCAGGACGAGATAGCCGGCATCGGCCGCGATGCTTGCCAATATGCCGACGAAGGCGAGTATGTAGGTGAGCGCCCAGCCCGGCGAGACGGCGACGAGTTTGTGGATCAGCGCCGTGACCAGTCCGGACTCCTCCGCCACGCCGGCGCCGATCATCGCGGCGATCATCAGGCCGACAGCGGTGAACGCCATGAAGTTGGGGACCAGCGATACGTACATGAAGCGAATGCCGTCCGCATTGAGCAGGCTGCGAATTTCGGTGCTGGCGGTCTCGATTTCGTGCGTATCCGGATTGATGCGCTCGAAGGTGACCGCCGCGCCGAACATGCCGAGCACCGCCGACAGCACGATGACGATGGCGATCAGGATCAGGAAGATGACGACCGGGTGGGGAACCATGTTCCCGACCTTCTCGACGCCGTCGAGAAATCTCTGCATCGCGGTTTTCGGAACCGCATTTGCGGTGGACATCGCTGCCATCCCCTCTCTGGAGCCGCTTCGCGCCGTTCCACGGCCGGCGGCAATGCACGGCAGCTCCAAGCTTAATCTGCTGCGGCAAGGAGTCACGCGCGCAGAATCCAAAGCCTTGGCCACCTGTCCCGAAAATTGGCCGAAAATCCTTCAGGTCGCTACCCTGCATTCGAAGATTGGGACGGTAGGCGCAGATTTTGGACATTGAGCGCATGCTTCGAGGGCACGGCTTTCGATAGTCTGCGCGCATTCCCGTGTTCCGCCGCCCGTATCGTCAGATGAGATGCGTCGCACAATGCGCCTGGCCGATTTCCAGCCCCTTTTGCCCGCCGAGCAGGATGTCGTCGCGCGCCTGCTCAGCGGCGTCGTCGACACGCTAGGCGATGGCTCGTGTCCGGCAGATCCGGACCCGAGCCGCGTGGTCCGGGCGGATTTCCTGCGCTTCCTGATACTTGGGGGCGAGGATGGTTGCCGGCCCCACGAGAAGGGCATTCGCATCAGCGGCGGCTGGATCACCGGCATGCTCGACCTCGAGGCCTGCGTGATCTCGCGCGACATAGGCCTGAGCAATTGCCGCTTCGAAGCGGTGCCGGTGCTGAAGGCTGCGATCATCAATCGCCTGTTCCTGGACGGCTCGTGGCTTCCAGGGCTTCAGGCGGAGCGGATGGAGGCCCGGGGCGGCGTCTATCTGCGCGCGGCGCATGTCCTCGGCGAGGTCCGCATTCTGGAGGCGCGGCTGGGCGCCAATCTGGAATGCGACGGCGCGACCATTCGCGTCGCGACCGGCTATGCGCTGAACGCCAGGGCAATCGAGGCGCGAAGCATCTTTACCCGGGGCAGCGTCCTAACCGGCGGCATCGACCTGTCGGGCGCCAGGCTGGCAGCCGATTTCGACTGCACGGGCGCGGAAATATCGCGGCCGGACGAGGTGGCGATATCGGCCCCCGAGATCGAAAGCGGCGGCGGGATAATCCTCAGGAAAGCGCAGGTCGATGGGGAGACGAGGTTTGCCGCATCGAAAGTCGAGGGAGACTTCGACTGCACCGATACGATCCTGAAAAATCCAGGCGCCACCGCGCTTGACATGAGCCGGATGGAGATCAAGGGCGCCTTCTTCCTGCGCGGAGACGCGGAACCGGACGGCACGCTGATCCTGACCGGCGCATCGATCGGGACGATACACGACAAGGAATCCTGCTGGCCGAAGAAGGGCGATCTTCTGTTGAACCGCTGCCGCTATGGCGGCTTCATCGACAGCCCGGTCGACGCGAACAGTCGTCTCGACTGGCTGTCGCGCCAGACGCCCGGACGTTGGGGCGAGGATTTCTGGCCTCAACCCTACGAACAACTGGCATCCGTCTTTCGCGAGATGGGCCATGTCGAGGACGCGCGCGCGGTACTCATCGTTAAGGAGCGTCTGCAACGCCGCGCGCGCCGCTCGCGCGCGTCGAACCCGATATTGCGGGCGATCCTGTTCGTTCAGGACGTCGTCCTGGCAATCACGGTCGCATATGGACGCCAGCCCCTGCTCGCCTTCGTCTGGCTCGGCCTGTTCTGGGCGTTGGGGGTTGCGGTCTATTCCAATGCCGAAAGCCTGGGCGCCCTCAAACCCAACAGTGCGGTCGTGCTTCGTTCGCCCGAGTGGACCCTTTGCGGTGTCGACCGTTCCGAGCAACGTCTCCTGTCCGCATCCCAACAGCCTGCAAGCGGTCGCGCCGAGGCGGGGCAGACGCAGCTCGCCTGCTTCCGGGAACAGTGGGAAGTCGCCAGCTATCCCGAATTCAACGCCTGGATGTACTCGCTGGACACGCTTCTGCCGGTCACCGAGCTGGGACAGAAGGCATACTGGCGGCCCGACCCGCCCAAACCCGGCGGAACCCTGGCGATCAACTATTTCTATTTCCAATCGGTGATCGGATGGGCATTGAGCCTATTGGCAATCGCCGGATTCTCGGGTCTGGTAAAGTCGCCATGATACCAATGCGGGTGGCTCATGTTCGAGGCAGAATTCCTGGTTCCGATCGTCATTGAAATCGTTACCGGCGCGGCAAGCGCGGTGTTTGTCGGCAACATTATTCCTCCATTGTCCTTCGGGCCCTGGAAAAATGCGGCCATCGGTGCGGTCGGCGGCCTCGTGCTGACGTGGCTGGCCGCGCGCACCCCCGGCCTGGAACACTATGTGGAATATGTCGAAGAGCCCGGAGCCGCCATAGGCGGCTTGGGCCGCCTGCCGCCGGAATTGCTGGTCGGAGTGGGAGTCGCCGGATTGCTGGGGGGCGCTCTGCTTCTGGCCATTCTCGGCTTGATCCGGAACCGCGCCCGAAGCTGAGGCGGGCCTTACCGGGGACCGACCAGTCGCGCCACCACCGCCCGGCAGGAGTCCTGCCATGCCGGCGGGCGCCAGCCGTAAACGGCAAGCAGTTTCTCACAGGACAGGCATGAATTCTGGGGCCGGCGGGCCTTGGTCGGATAGTCCGCCGTTTCTATCTCCTCGACTTCCGCCGATGGTCCGCCGAGGCCGGCGCTCGCGGCGAACACATGCCTTGCAAGTCCTGCCCAACTGGTGCTGCCTGTGCCTGCGAGATGGAAGGTGCCGAAAAGATCAGCCCCTCCATTCGCCGCCACCGTCCTGGCAATGCGCAATATGCCGTCGGCAATGTCGGCCCCGGCGGTCGGATTGCCCCACTGGTCGGCGACGACTCTCACATGATCGCGCTGGCCGGCCAGGCCGAGCATGGTTTTCACGAAGTTGCGCCCGAACGGACTGTAGACCCATGCGGTGCGCAGGATCACATGGCGCGGGTTGGCCGCCGCGACCGCTCTCTCTCCGTCGAGCTTACTGCGGCCATAGACGCTTTGCGGATCGGGCGCGTCCGTCTCGACATATTCGCCCGGGGCGTCGCCCGAGAAAACATAGTCGGTGGAGAGGTGGATCACGGCAGCGCCTATTTCGGCGGCGGCGGACGCCACCGCTCCTGCCCCCCTCGCATTGATTGCAAAGGCACAATCAGCTTCGTCCTCGGCCTGGTCGACGGCCGTGTAGGCAGCGGCCGATACGACGATATACGGCCTCGCTGCCAGGATCGCTGCCCGCACCGTTTCGGGCTTGAGAAGATCGAGCTGCGGTCGGCCCGCCACCACGAGTTCGATCCCGGGATCGGCGGCGGCGCGTTCCGCAAGGCTGCGCACCACCTGCCCTTGGCGTCCGGTGACCAGTATCCTCAACGTCCCGGCAGTCACTGAGCCGCGACCGGCGAGCCCAGCCGCTCGCCCGAATAGCGGCCGTCCCGGATCGGCCTCCACCACCATTCGTTGTCGAGATACCAGCGCACTGTCCTCGAAAGACCGCTCTCGAAGGTCTCGGCGGGCTGCCAGCCCAGTTCGCGGCTTATCTTGCTGGCATCGATCGCATAGCGGCGGTCATGGCCGGGTCGATCGGAAACGAAGGTGATCAGATCGCGGTAGCTGCCGCCGCCCTGCCTCGGCTTCATGCCGTCAAGCACACTGCAGATCGTCTCGACGACCACGAGATTGCTGCACTCCGAGTTGCCGCCGACATTGTAGCTCTGGCCCGGCACGCCTTTGGTCGCGATCAGTTCCAGCGCGCGTGCGTGGTCTTCGACGAAGAGCCAGTCGCGCACATTGGCACCGGTGCCATAGACCGGGATCGGCTTCTCGTGGAGCGCATTCAGGATGGCCAGCGGGATCAGCTTTTCGGGAAAATGGAAGGGACCGTAATTGTTGGAGCAGTTGGAGACGACGACCGGCAGGCCGTAGGTCTCGTGCCATGCCCGCACGAGGTGGTCCGACGCTGCCTTGGACGCCGAATAGGGCGAGGACGGCGCATAGGGCGTGTCCTCGGTGAATATCCCCTGGTCGAACGGCAGGTCGCCGAACACCTCGTCGGTCGAGACATGATGAAAGCGAAACGCCGATCTCTTGTCGCCCGAAAGGCTCCGCCAATAGCCGAGCGCGGCATCGAGCAGGCGAAACGTGCCGACGATATTGGTCTCGATGAAAGCGGATGGGCCGTCGATCGAACGGTCGACATGGCTTTCGGCAGCCAGATGCATGACGACGTCGATCTCGTGCCGGCGCAGCAGGTCGGCGACCGTCGAAGCGTCGCAGATGTCGGCGTTCACGAAGCTGTAATTGGGACGGTTCTCGATCTGGCGAAGCGATGCGAGGTTTCCCGCATAGGTCAGCTTGTCGATATTGACCACATGGTGACCGGGGTCGCCGCAAAGAAGCCGGCAGACTGCCGACCCGATGAAACCCGCCCCTCCGGTGACCAGAATGTTCATGACCGTCTGCCGTCTTACCCGAAAACTTCAGCGTCGGCGAGCAGCGGCGCCTTGCGATCCTTGTCGGAAAGCGTGACGTCGGCCGCGGAAATCCCCCAGTCGATGCCGATCGCCGGGTCGTCGAACCTTATTGATCTCTCATGGTCCGGCGCATAGCGCTCCGTCACCTTGTAGATGACTTCCGTGTCCGGAACGAGCGTTACGAAACCATGTGCGAACCCCTTGGGCACCAGTATCTGGTTCCATTTCTCCGCCGAAACCTCGACCCCCAGCCATACTCCGAACGTCGGCGAGCTTTTACGGATGTCGACCACGACGTCGAGAATCGCCCCGCGCACGACCCTGACCAGCTTGTCCTGGGCGAAGGGCGGCAATTGATAGTGAAGACCGCGAAGCACGCCGGCTGTTCGCGACAGCGAATGATTGTCCTGGATGAAGGCCAGGTTTATTCCGGCCTCGCCAAGCAGGGAGGCGTTGTACGTCTCGGAGAAGAAGCCGCGGTGGTCGCCGAACCGGCGCGGCGTGATTTCAAGGACGCCGGCGAGTTCGAGTTTCCTGACTTCAATCATCCTGCTGCGCCAACTCGGCTACGCGCCGCCTGAGATATTGCGCATATTCATTGCTCCCTAGCCGATCGGCGCGCTCCAAGGCACGCTGGGGGTCGAGCCATCCCATTTCCACGCCGATTTCCTCCGGGCACGCGATCTTGATGCCCTGCCGGTGCTCGATGGTGCGGACGAAGGAGGAAGCATCGTGAAGGCTGTCATGCGTGCCGGTATCGAGCCAGGCAAAGCCACGACCCAGCCTGTGGACGTGAAGATCGCCGCGCTCGAGATAGGCGTTGTTGACGGCCGTGATTTCCAGTTCGCCGCGCGCCGAAGGCTTGATCGACGAAGCAATGTCGACGACGTCATTGTCGTAGAAATAGAGGCCGGTCACCGCCCAGGTCGACTTCGGCTCCTTGGGCTTCTCCTCGATGGTCAACGCCTTGCCCGTCTTCCGATCGAAGCTGACGACGCCGTATCGCTGCGGATGGTCGACCTGATAGGCGAATACCGATGCACCGCTCCTCCTCGAGGCCGCCTGCTGGCAGGTTCGCGACAGTCCGTCCCCGAAAAAGATGTTGTCGCCGAGGATCATGGCAACACAGCTGTCGCCGATGAATTCCCTGCCGATGATGAAGGCTTCGGCGAGGCCTCTCGGTTCGGCCTGTTCGGCGTAGGAAAGGCTGATGCCGAACTCCGATCCATCGCCGAGCAGACTGCGGAATACCGGCAGGTCGCGTGGCGTCGAGATGACGAGAATCTCCTGGATTCCCGCCAGCATCAGAACGCTCAGCGGATAGTAGATCATCGGCTTGTCGTAGATCGGCAGTATCTGCTTCGACACAACCAGGGTAAGCGGGTAGAGTCGGGTCCCGCTTCCGCCCGCCAGAATGATGCCCTTCACCGCGTCCCCGCTTTCAAATGCCGGGACGGCGGCTGGAAAGCCCTGAAGCGAACGCCCCCGCCGCCGGCGACGCCCTGCACTTCAGGCACGCTTCGAAAGCAGCGACCACACGGCCGGCGCCAGCGCCGCGGCAAGGGCAACCTTGATCAGGTCGCCGGCGATGAAGGGGACAACGCCGAAGGTCCATGCCTTTTCCACACCGATCAGCATCGCCAGCCAGGCGAAGCCCATGGCGAGCATGATCGCATTGGCCGACAGCATCACGCCGAACAGTTTGAGCGGATTGCGATCGAGGCCGCGGTCGGCCGCCCACCCGACAATCGCGGCCATCACGACGAAACCGGCGAGATAGCCGCCAGTCGTGCCGAGCATGTAAGCGATGCCGATGCCCTTCTCTGGCGTGCTCTGGAACACCGGGAACCCCATCGCGCCCTGCGCCATGTAGAGGAGCAGCGTCGCGACACCGAGCCTGAAGCCGAAACTGGTGGCGATCAGCAGCACGGCAAGCGTCTGCAGCGACATGTCGACCGGACCGAGCACGACTTTCGTCTTCGCCGAGAGCGTCAGCAGCAGCGTGCCGAGAACGGCAAGGAAAATCTGTGCGCCAAGGCGCGCAACGCCCTTCTCGGGCAGACCGAGGTCGACGAGCGGACGAGCGGTGGTTGCAATTGCCATGGTTCTTCCCGTTTTCGGAATCGGCTGATGTTCAGCCCCTCGGTTCCGGTATATTTGCTTCCGTGGTAGGCGGCAAATGGTTTCAGCCTTTCGCCCAAGCAGGATCGCCGATGCCTCTGAACTTCGACCTGGATTTCGACCCGGCCTATGGCGAGCCGGTGACCGTCTTTCCGGGCGTTGCCCGGGTGACGGCGAAAAACCCCGGTCCCTTCACCTTCCACGGCACGAACTCCTATCTCGTCGGCAGCCATGACCTTGCAGTCATCGACCCCGGGCCGGAGAGCGACGAGCATTTCGACGCACTTGTCGGTGCAATTGCCGGTCGGCCTGTCACCCACATACTGGTCAGCCATACCCACCGCGACCATTCGCCGCTCGCCGCAAAGCTGAGCGAAGCCACCGGCGCACGGGTCTACGCCGAGGGACCGCACCGGCCGGCCAGAAAGCTGTCGACCGGCGCCCCACTCGATAATGGAGCGGATGCCGCCTTCATCCCGGATATCGCACTGGCCGACGGCGACCTGCTGGCGGGCGACGGCTGGACGCTTCGCACGGTCCTCACCCCGGGCCACACCGCCAACCACGCCGCCTTCGCGCTCGAAGGCGCCGGGCTGCTCTTTTCAGCCGATCATGTCATGGCGTGGTCGACCACGATCGTCGCTCCGCCCGATGGTTCGATGGCCGACTACATGGCTTCGCTCGACCGGCTGATCCAGCGGGGCGACAGGCAGCTGCTGCCGGGCCACGGCGGACCGGTGACAAATCCGAATGACTATTTGCGCGCCCTGAGGGAGCACAGGCTGGCGCGAGAAAGCGCGATACTCGAGCGCCTCCGGCGGGGCGACCGCTCCATCGACGCGATGGTCAGGGCGATCTATCGCGACCTCGATCCAAGGATGCACGGCGCTGCGGCGCTGTCCGTGCTCGCCCATCTGGAACATCTGGTCGACCGCAACCTTGCCGAGACGGACGGAACCCCGTCAATCGGGGGGATCTTCCGACCGGTCTAGCGGTTCGGCAGGCTCCTCCGGTTCGGGCGGAGGCGGCGAGGTCTCCGGCGGCTTCGGCGGTGGCGGTTGCGCGGGCTCGACCGGAGTGACGACGGTCAGATAGGCGATCTCGACGTCGAGGTCGGCCAGGAAGAAACCGATGCGTGCGGCATTGTCGCCGAAATCGTGAGGGCCGTAGCGAGAGGCCGAACGCATGTCGACATAAGTCGAAGAGCCTTCGTCGATCAGGCGTATGACGATGTCGGCGGGAAATCCCAGCAGGGGCGAACTTGCCTCGGCCTCGATGGAGATTTCGGTGGCGTTGGGCGAATAGTCGGTCGAGCTGACGATCTGCCAGCCGCGACCGTCGAGGACATCCTCCACGACCTCGGCGACCTGCGTCATCGGCGCCTCGTAGCGCCTTCCGGTCGCGGCGGGGTAGTTGTCCTGCTGCAGCTTGCGCCGTTCCGGCGTGAACGGCTCGATACGGTTCATACCCGCAGTTCGCTTGGCTGCCGCCAGGGCAAGCTCCGGAGGATCGTCGGTATCGGTCGAAACGTCGTTGAGCATCGGCAGCGTGACGCCGCGATAGGCGGTGATGCCGAACGGCGTCAGCACCAGCAACGCCGTCAGGATCGCGAAAAGCAGGCTGCCCCCGCCCTTGCCGCCATAGTGCCAGAACAGGAAGAGTGCGCGAACCGCGAACAACAGCGCCATGATCGCAATGGCGACGACAACTCCCAGCACCGGTGTGAAATCCGGCGTGCCCAGAAACTGGACCCGATGCCCGATCCCCGCAGTCAGCAGCAGCACGGCCGAAAAGATCGCCAGCCGGCGTGACCACACGGTGGCATTGGAAACCCGCCGTTCCAGATATTCATCCATGCAGTGGTCGTTATCCGTTTCCGCCCGCGGCGAGCTACTTAAAGCCTTTTGCCTTCAGGTTGAAGGGAAAAGCCATGGCTGCGTTTTCCGCTCCACCGGCGCCACGCCCCGACTTACCCGACGGCAGCGTATTTCGCCATATTGCGGCCACCGTGACTGTGGATTCTCGGGCGCGGGAGGGGTTTTGTGTATTGCGAAATCCAATGAGGTTGCGCATGGAAGCCCAGATTGCTGCGGACCGTGGTCCGGCCCGGATTGCCGAAGCTCCGGCCTTGCTTCCCGCCCCGGACACCAGGCTCTTGTCGCCGCCGAGCGAACGTGAAGTCTCCGACGATGATTTCGAGGAGGTCGTGCGCGGCGCGCTTGAAGCGGTCGGCGGTACGCTCCTGTTCAAGATGAAGGTCGGCGCCGACGGCCAGGCCCACCATGCCGCGGCTGCCGCGGTCGGCCTCGGGCACAGCCGCCAGTTCCTGCTGCTGACGCTGCCGGCGCAAGGCGGCCAGCTCAAGGTCGAGACGACGTCGCGAAGCGAAAGCCCGCTGGCGCGAATTGCCGAATCCTATGCCGGCCTGATGGACGTTCTGAAAGCCGCGGCCTGACAGCGGGCCTCGCACGATTTGACGGAACGGGTGCCGCGTCGCCACGTTGTGGTCGATCACAGGAGTTCGAACCATGAACGTCGCGGCAAACCCCTCGCCCGGATTTCAGCGGAACCCGACGCATCGGATCACCGTGGAACCCTTCGACGGCGCCGTCACCGTCGTCTTTTCCGATGCGATCCTGGCTTCAACCGACAAGGCGCTCGTCCTTCGCGAAGCCGATCATCCGCCGGTCTTCTACATTCCCTTCAAGGACATCTACTTCGAACTGCTCAATCGCAGCGAGACGTCCACCCATTGCCCTCACAAGGGAGACGCTTCCTACTGGAACGCGAGTGCGGTGGGCGAGGCGGTCAACGACGTGATGTGGGCCTACGAAGACCCCTTCGACGAGATGCTGCTGATCAAGGACCACGGCGCGTTCCATCCCGACAAGGTCCGGATAGAAGCCAATCCCGCTTCCGGTGAAATCGGCGCCGACCTCTGATCGGCTGGCCGCCCGCCCTCAGCCGGCCTTGGTGATCGCAGCCTGCGCGGCCGCCAGCCGGGCAATCGGCACGCGATAGGGTGAGCACGACACGTAGTCCAGCCCCACCTCCTGGCAGAAGCGGATGGACGCCGGATCGCCCCCATGCTCGCCGCAAATGCCGAGCTTGATGTCGGGCCGCGTCGCCCTGCCCCTCTCCGCCCCGATCTTCACCAGTTCGCCGACGCCCTCGATGTCCAGCGTGATGAAGGGATCCTGCTCGACGATGCCTTTCTGGCGATAGGTTTCCATGAAGAGCGCGGCATCGTCTCTGCTGATGCCAAAGGCCGTCTGGGTGAGGTCGTTGGTACCGAAGGAGAAGAACTCGGCGGTCTCCGCGATGACATGCGCGCGCAGCGCCGCCCGCGGAAGTTCGATCATCGTGCCGGTGATGTAGTCGACACTCGCGCCGGTTTCGTCCATCACGCTCTTCGCCACCGCGTCTATGCGCGCCTTGACGAAGTCGAACTCTGCCTTCAGCCCGATCAGGGGTACCATGATCTCGGGCGCCACTGGCCGGCCGGTCTTTCGCCCGGCTTCGACTGCCGCCTCGAATATGGCACGCGCCTGCATCTCGGCGATCTCGGGATAGGACACCGCCAGCCGGCAGCCGCGATGGCCGAGCATCGGGTTGGTTTCGTGCAGCGCTTCGGTGCGCTGGCGCAGCCTGTCTGCGCTGACGTTCATGATGCTGGCGACCTCGTCGATCTCCTTGTCCGACTTCGGCAGGAACTCGTGCAGCGGCGGATCGAGCAGCCGGATTGTGACAGGCAGCCCGGCCATGATCTCGAACAGTTCGAGGAAATCCGAACGCTGCATCGGCAGCAGCTTGCCGAGCGCGGCCCGCCGGCCTTCCTCCTTGTCGGACAGGATCATCTCGCGCATGGCGACGATGCGGTCGCCCTCGAAGAACATGTGCTCGGTGCGGCACAGTCCGATCCCTTCCGCGCCGAAGGAACGCGCCATGCGCGCATCGGCGGGCGTCTCCGCGTTTGTGCGGACCTTCATGCGACGGATCGCGTCCGCCCACTCCATGACCGCGGCGAAATCGCCCGACAGTTCCGGCTGCAGCATCGGCACGGCGCCCTTCAGCACCTGCCCGTTGCCGCCGTCGATCGTGATGACGTCGCCCTTGCGGAAGGTCGCGCCCATCGCCATCAGCGTGCCCGCCCGATAGTCGACGCGCAGCGAGCCGGCGCCTGAAACGCAAGGCTTGCCCATGCCCCGCGCGACGACTGCCGCGTGGCTCGTCATGCCGCCGCGCGTGGTAAGGATGCCTTCGGCCGCATGCATGCCGTGAATGTCCTCCGGGCTCGTCTCGACGCGAACCAGGATCGCCCTCTTTCCGGCCGCCTTCATGTCCTCGGCCTCCTGCGAGGAAAACACGATCTCGCCGGTCGCCGCGCCCGGCGACGCGGGCAGGCCGATGGCGATCACGTCGCGCGCCGCGCTGGGGTCGATGGTGGGGTGCAGCAACTGGTCGAGCGACATGGGGTCTATGCGCACAACCGCCTCCTCCCGCGTGATGAGCCCCTCGCCGGCCATGTCGACCGCGATCCTCAGCGCCGCCTTCGCGGTGCGCTTGCCCGAGCGCGTCTGCAGCATCCAGAGCTTGCCGCGCTCGATGGTGAATTCGAGATCCTGCATGTCGCGGTAGTGCTTCTCGAGCTTGTCGGAAACGGCAACGAAGGATGCGAAGGCCTCCGGCATGATCTTCTCCAGCGACGGCTTGTCGGACCCGGCCTCGATGCGCGCGGCTTCCGTGATGTTCTGCGGCGTGCGGATGCCGGCCACGACATCCTCGCCCTGGGCGTTGACCAGGAACTCGCCGTAGAGCGCCTTCTCGCCCGTCGATGGATTGCGGGTGAAGGCGACGCCCGTGGCGGAGGTCTCGCCCATGTTGCCGAACACCATGGCCTGCACGTTGACGGCGGTGCCCCAGCTTTCCGGAATGTCGTGCAGCCGGCGATAGGTGACGGCGCGCGGGTTCATCCAGCTCGAAAACACCGCGCCGATCGCACCCCAGAGCTGTTCTTCGGGCTGCTGCGGAAACGGCTTGCCGAGTTCCTCCTCGACCTTCGCCTTGTAGAGCGCGATGATGGCAGTCCAGTCGTCGGCGGAAAGCGCGGTGTCGAGTTCGTGGCCGCGCCGCGCCTTCTCGTCCTCCAGTATCTCCTCGAATATCTCGTGATCGAGGCCGAGGACAACGTTGGAATACATCTGGATGAAGCGGCGGTAGCTGTCATAGGCGAAGCGGGCGTCGCCGGAATCCGCGGCGAGCGCCTCGACGGTCTGGTCGTTGAGGCCGAGGTTGAGCACCGTGTCCATCATGCCCGGCATCGACGCGCGGGCACCCGATCGTACCGAGACGAGAAGCAGCTTCTGCGGATCGCCGAGCCGCCTCCCGGTAAGCGATGCGACATGGTCGAGCGCGGCCGAGACCTGTTCCTTCAGCGGCTCCGGGTATGAGCGGCCGTTCGCATAATGCCAGTTGCAGAACTCGGTGGTGATGGTGAATCCGGGCGGGACGGGCAGGCCGAGGCGGCACATCTCCGCGAGGTTGGCGCCCTTGCCTCCCAGCATGTTCCGATCGCCGGCATGGCCTTCGGCCTCCCCGTCGCCAAAGGTGTAGACCCACTTCGTCATGCTTGCTCCTCGTGTCGTCGAGTCCGCTCGACCACTACATTGCGCTCCGGGCGGATTCAGAACCGCGACACCATGGCAGCGCCGCAGTCCGCAAACGTTCTTTGCGAGAGCGATAGGATGCTGCACTGCGAAAAGCAATTATGCTCAAGAATTACAATCGATTAGGTCGCTCGGAAGACAACATCAAAATTTCCGTGGACCGGAAGGCTTGCGTGATCGGTCGGCTCGACCTAGAACATATCATGAACAAGGATTCAACGCCATGAAACGGACAGGCAAGCTCGACTATCTGGAAATGCCGGCAACAGGCGGCACGCTCGACAGCGTCAAGGCCTTCTACAGCACTGCCTTTGGCTGGACATTCACCGACTACGGCCCGACCTATTCAGCCTTCGAGGAAGGCCTCGAAGGCGGCTTCCAGGCCGACGCGGCCGAAGGCTCCCCAAAGCCGATCCCGGTGCTCTATTCCAAAGACCTGGAAGCATCGTTGGCCGGCGTGGAGGCGGCAGGCGGCCGTATCGTCAAGCCGATCTTCTCCTTCCCGGGCGGGAGGCGCTTCCATTTCCTCGATCCGGCCGGCAACGAGCTTGCGGTCTGGAGCGAGCAGCGAGGCGAATGAACGACGTTGCCGGGAAGAGCCCTGCAATCGTTTCGCGCGATTGTGCTTTTCAAGGACGCTGATATAAGGCCGCCCAGCCTGCGATGCTTTGGGGCGTAGCCAAGCGGTAAGGCAGCGGTTTTTGGTACCGCCATTCCCTGGTTCGAATCCAGGCGCCCCAGCCATGCTATGGACCTAGTGCATCTGCCTCTTATAGCGTTGTCCAAGCGTCATCGTCGCCACGCCTGAGTTCTTTTCGCTCACGGGCGTACCGCCGCCTGCCGGCGGCTGGCCCTCCGCGACGGCGCGTCATAAGGCGCGACGCCCATTTGGGCTTGCG
>JALYWP010000257.1 GCA_030852655.1 Pseudomonadota bacterium
ATGTCGGCGGTCTGCTTGGGCGCCGAATTCTGGCCGTCGCTTTCGATGACATTGACGCCCTGCGCCTCGGCCTCGGCCTTGATCTGGTTCAGCATGTGCACGAAGAACGGGAAGCTGAGGCTGGGCACCGATCCCAGGATGGTCAGCTTGTCCTGCGCGAATGCAGCGGGCGCCCCGAGCGCCAGCGCGCCGGCGGCCACGGACGATACCAAAAACTCGCGTCTATTCATGGGATTGCTCTCCTCCTGAGCCGAATGTTTCGCAGCGGCATCGTTTCCTCCCGGCGCCGTGGCGACGAAACTAGCCAAGGCGATATCAATGCGCAAGCAAAGGTTGGTAGCGCTACCTTGCGCCTGAAGCCGTCAGAAACCGTGGATCTTCCAGACGCATTTTTTCACGTTGCAGGACTTGTCGGCAGCAGGCACGCTGGCGAACTTGACGACCTCGCCGGACCGGCAGAAGCGCCGGTCGGAGACATAGCGGCCATAGAGCGACGCGCCATTCCTGGACTGCCAGCGCAGGACCACCGATCCGTTTGTCTGTACCGTCGCCTGCACCTTGGAGCAGTTCATGTCGCTGATGACGAAAACCGGATCGGCCGACGCCGCGAAGGCGACGAACAGCAACGGGGCAGCCCATGGAAGCTTCCACATTTCGCATCTCCCGCCGCGGCGGCACCGCCGACAAAGCGCCCGATAACAGGGGCGTATTCAAACAGAACGCGCCGCCGAAGTCGACTGGAGAAACGTCCGTCATATGCTGGCAGGCCTTGCAGCCGCGGCGCCGGGGTCTTCCCTTGCGGTTATGCGGGCGGGCTCGATCACCTTGCGGTAGAGATGCCAGGTGGCGTGCCCGAGGATCGGCAGAACCACCGTCAATCCGGCAAAGAGCGGCAGCGACCCGATCACCAGCAGGACGGCGACGATCAGGCCCCATGCCAGCATAGGCACCGGGTTTACGGCAACGGCCCGCATCGACGCGCGGATCGCCTCGTAGGCGCCGACATCGCGGTCGAGCAGCAGCGGGAAGGCGACGACGGTCGTGCACAGCACGACCACGGCAAAGACGAAGCCGATGGCGTTGCCGGCGACGAGCAGCATCCGCCCGGCTTCGGTCGAGAAAATATCGTCGATGAAGGCGGCAAGCGAGGCCGGCGGCGTCGGACCGAACGCCTCCACGTAGAGCGCCTGCGCCGTCAGCAGCCAGGCGATGAAGATCGCGACAAGCATGGCGCCCACCGCGGCGATCGACGGCAGCGCCGGCGAATGCCTGACGTCGAAGGCATGCGACCACGAAGTGTCGAGCCCCTCCTCCCGCCGCCGGCTGATCTCGTAAAGGCCGAGCGCCGCGAACGGCCCTATCAGCGCGAAGCCCGACATCAGCGGGAAGAGCAGCGGCAAGGCGCTCGCATTGGACGACGTCCAGGCGGCCAGAAGCACGCCGACGACCGGATAGACGATCATGATGAACATGACGTGGGAGGGCTTGACCATGAAGTCGTCGAAGCCCCGGCGCAGCGCCTCGAAGAGATCGGGAATGCCGATCCTGCGCACCCCTACATGCTCCAGCGTCCCGGCAGCGTTTGCATAGACATGGAAGCTCATGGCCATTCCTCCTGGATGGAATCCGGGCGGTCGCGGCTCGAGTCCTGGCGTCCTGCATGACAACGGTCACGCAAACCGCGACCTGCACAGCCACAGCATAGCGCAGCCGCCGGGATTTTCTACACACGAAGACGGTCGCGGCAGTTCACCGATGCTTGATTGCCGGGGCATGCGGATGGATGCTTCGAAGATCGGTCGGTTCACCCTTTCTTCGCCGGTCAAACCTGCCTATAGCTCTCGCCGTTTCGGATCGCATATCCTGGCCGTCCGCAAGCAGGGAATTTCCGCGGCGCGAGGGAAAGGCCGAATGCCTTCGAGGGGACAAAGCAAAACATGAGCGGCCAAGACATCGCCGATGGACAGACCGAGGCGTTCGCGTTTCCGATTCTGGTCGGCGACATAGGCGGCACCAATGCGCGCTTCGCCGTGGTCGAGCACGCCGGCGCGGCGACCGGCGAGCCCCAGATCGTGCATACGGCAGACTTCGCCACCATCGATGACGCGATCCGCGCGGCCGTCCTGGAGCGGCTCGGCGTCCAGCCGCGTTCGGCGCTGCTCGCCATCGCCGGCCCGGTGATCGGCGACGAGATCCCTCTCACCAACTGTCCCTGGATCGTCCGGCCGAAGGGCATGGCAGCGACCCTCGACCTGATGGACGTGATGGTTCTCAACGATTTCGAGGCGCAGGCGCTCGCCGTGGTGGCGCTGGGCGACCATCATGTGGAGAAGATCGGCGGCGGCGAGCCCCAGCCCCATGCGGGCCGCGCGGTGCTCGGCCCCGGCACCGGGCTGGGCGTTGCCGGTCTCATCAAGTCGGACGGAAGGTGGATCCCCGTGGCGGGCGAAGGCGGGCACATGGACATAGGCCCGCGCACGCCGCGCGACTACCAGGTCTGGCCGCATATCGAGCCGCTGGAAGGCCGCGTCTCGGGCGAGCAGATACTCTCCGGCCGCGGGCTGGTCAGCGTCTATCGCGCCGTCGCGCTGGCCGACGGCAAGACGCCCGCCCTTGCTACACCCGCGGAGGTCACCAGGGCGGCGCTGGAGAAATCCGATCCGGTCGCCGAAGAGGCGCTGTCGCTCTTCGTCACCTGCCTTGGCCGCACCGCCGGCGATGTCGCGCTGGTGTTCAAGGCGCAGGGCGGCGTTTATCTCGCCGGCGGCATCGCGCAGAGGATCGTCCCTGCGTTGAAGGCGGCCAATTTCCGCGCCGCCTTCAACGACAAGGCGCCGCACAGCGAATGGATGGCCGAGATTCCCGTCTATGTGATCACCGATCCGCTCGGCGCCCTCGCCGGGCTTGCCGCCTATGCCCGCGCGCCGCACACATTCGGCGTCGAGACCGACGGCCGCCGCTGGCGGAATTGAAGGAGCAGCAGCACATGAGCGACCAGTCCGCAGACATGGGCCTCGTCGTCGTTGGAGCCGCCGGGCGCATGGGCCAGGCGCTGATCCGTGCGATCCATTCCGTCCCCGGCGCCACCGTGGCCGCCGCGATCGAGCGCAAGGGTTCGCCTGAGATCGGTCAGGACGCCGGCCAGCTGGCGGGGGTCGGCGCGCTCGGCGTCAATATCTCCGACGACCCGCTGCCTGCCTTCGCCAGAGCCGACGGCGTGCTGGATTTCACAGCGCCGGCGGCAAGCGTCGAGTTCGCCGGCTACGCGGCGCAGGCGCGCATCGTGCATGTCATCGGCACAACCGGTTGCGAACCGCAGGACGACGCCAGGATCGCCGCCGCCGCGCGTCACGCGACCATCGTCAAGTCGGGAAATATGAGCCTCGGCGTCAACCTGCTGGCCGTGCTGGTCGAGCAGGCCGCGAAAGCGCTGGGGCCGGATGATTTCGACATCGAAATCCTCGAAATGCACCACCGCATGAAGGTCGATGCACCCTCGGGCACCGCGCTTCTTCTCGGCGAAGCGGCCGCCCGCGGCCGCTCCATCGGGCTTGCCGAAAGCAGCGTGCGCGTGCGCGACGGCCACACCGGGGCCCGCGAGCCCGGCACGCTCGGTTTCGCGACGCTGCGCGGCGGCTCGGTCGTCGGCGACCACAGCGTCATCCTCGCCGGTGCCGGCGAGCGCATCACGCTGTCCCACCATGCCGAGGACCGTGCGATCTTCGCGCGCGGCGCGGTCAAGGCCGCACTCTGGGCGCGCGGCAAGAAGGCCGGGCTCTATTCGATGCGCGACGTGCTCGGCCTCGGCGCTACATAGTATCGCGTTAAGTTCAGGCAGATCGCAACAATAGGAGTTTTCATGTCCGGCACAC
>JALYWP010000258.1 GCA_030852655.1 Pseudomonadota bacterium
TCAGGAAGGGCGTCAACGCCTGCTTCGGCAACAGCGGCCAGTCCTGCGACGCGCCGACGCGCATGCTGGTGCCGGCCGCCCGCCATGACGAGGCGCTGGAGGTCGCGAAGAAGGCGGCCGAGGCGCATAAGGTCGGCGACCCGCGCTCGGAGGACACCCAGCTTGGTCCGGTGGGCAGCGAGGTCCAGTTCAACAAGATCCAGGGCCTGATCGAGAAGGGCATCGCGCAAGGCGCCACGCTGGTCACCGGCGGACCAGGGCGGCCGGAACATCTCAACCGCGGCTATTATGTGCGCCCGACGGTGTTCGGCCATGTGAAACCGGGCATGGCGATCGAAAAGGAAGAAATCTTCGGGCCGGTGCTCTCCGTCGTGTCATACGAGGACGACGACGACGCGGTGAAGATCGCCAACGACACGGTCTATGGTCTCGCGGCCTATGTGCAGTCCGAGAACCTCGACCACGCCCGCTCCATCGCCGCCAGGCTCCGCGCCGGCCAGGTGTCGATCAACTATCCTGAATGGGACACGATGGCCCCCTTCGGCGGCTACAAGCAGTCCGGCAACGGCCGCGAATATGCCGACTGGGCGATCCACGACTTCCTCGAGGTCAAGGGGATCATCGGCTACGGAGAGTAGGGCCGACCCCTTGTCAACTCA
The DNA here is from genome assembly GCA_030852655.1 of Pseudomonadota bacterium. Classification (GTDB taxonomy): domain Bacteria; phylum Pseudomonadota; class Alphaproteobacteria; order Rhizobiales; family Rhizobiaceae; genus Mesorhizobium_K. The sequence continues at coordinate 660 of JALYWP010000258.1, forward strand.
TCCCTCGCGAAAGCCGTCGCCACGCGGCGTAAATGCCAGCCAGCAATCACCCCCGAAGGGGGTGATGCCCGGCAGAGGCGAGGGAGAGCGTAGCCAAGCTCTCGATCCTACATAAATTGACTTTTGTCAGCCGTCGTGACTATTGTCGGAAATGGCAATCCGACCGGCAGACCAGATCGTCCACAAGGCTGCGTGGCTCTATTATGCGCACGGCCTGCGGCAGGACCAGGTTGCGCAGCAGCTTAACATATCGCGTGCGTCGGTCGCTATGTATCTGCGCAAGGCGCGCGAGACCGGCATCGTCAACATCTCGACCTCGACCCAGCTCTTCACCGACGATGTGATGGCGCGCGAGATCGAGGACGCCTACGGTCTCGACGCGGTCTGGATCGCCCCGCATGGCGACCATGTCGATCCCGCTTCCGAAGTCCCGGTGCTCGCCGCGAGCGTCTTCCTCGAGCTTGTCGGCAAGGGCGACAGGATCGGCGTCGCCTGGGGGCAGACGGTTTATTCGATCGCCGATGTCATGTCTTATGCCGATTTGCAGGATGTCACGGTCGTGCAGCTCTGCGGCAATCTCGGTGCGCCCTTCGCCTACCGTCCCGACCAGTGCACCATGGAGATCGCTCGCCGGCTCAACGCAAAGGGCCTGAACTTCTACGCGCCGCTGGTGCTGTCCACCGAGGCGTTGGCGAAGGAACTCCGTGATGAACCTGTCATCCGCGAGCAGCTTGCCGGCATTTCCGATTGCGACCTCGCGCTCTATTCGATCGGCACCGTCGACGCCGAAAGCCATGTCGTCAAATGCGGCGCGCTGACGGCGGCGGAAATGGATGCGCTACGCGGTGAGGGGGCGGCAGGCGTCGTCGCCGGCCAGATCATCGACGACAAGGGCGCATTGCTCGACTGCAGCTATAATCGCCGTTGCATCTCGGCCGACCTGGCCTCATTGCGCGCCATTCCAAAGCGGCTGGTGGTGGTGCAGGAGATCAGCAAGTTCGAGCCGCTGCTTGCCGGGCTCGCCGGCGGTCTCTGCACCCATCTCGTCGTCAATGCGGCGGTGGCGAGGCGGCTCCTCGACCATGCAAACGCCGCCGACCGGCGCAAGGCGTCCTGACGAACGTCAACGATCGCCGCCCGAATCCTTCAAACCCAAGATTGAACAACCGGACAAAGACAATGAAGAATTTGTGGAACGACACCGAGGCCCAGAAGCTGATCGAGCACTATGCCGCGAAAGGCATAGACCGCGATCTGGCGCTGCGCGTCTACACGACACGCCTGCTCGGCGGCGATCCGCGCCTCGTGCTGCATGGTGGCGGCAACACCTCGGTCAAGACCAAGGCGACCGATCTCGTCGGCGACGAATGGGATGTGCTCTGCGTCAAGGGCAGCGGCTGGGACATGGGCGTCATCGAGCCGCAAGGACTTCCTGCGGTGAAACTCGGCGCATTGCTTAAGGCGCGCAAGCTGCAAAAGCTATCCGACGAGGACATGGTGGCATTGCAGCGCGCCAACCTGATCGACCCGTCCTCGCCGAACCCGTCGGTGGAGACGCTGCTGCATGCCTTCCTGCCGCATAAATTCGTCGACCATACGCATTCGACCGCAGTGCTCGCCCTCGTCGACCAGGACAACAGCGAGGAGATCTGCCGAAAAGTCTACGGCAAGACTTTCGGCTTCGTGCCCTACATTATGCCGGGCTTCGATCTCGCCAAGGCGGCGGCCGAAGTCTTCGAGCAGGACACGTCCGTCATCGGCCTGATCCTCGACAAGCACGGCATCTTCACTTTCGGCGACGACGCCAAGCAGGCATATGACCGCATGATCGACGCCG
>JALYWP010000261.1 GCA_030852655.1 Pseudomonadota bacterium
ACCTTGCCGCCCGAGCCGATCACGTCGCGGATCTTGTCGGTCGGGATGTGCATGACCTCGATGCGCGGCGCGAATTCGCCGAGTTCGGCGCGCGCACCGGACAGTGCATTGCCCATCTCGCTGAGGATGTGCTCGCGGCCGCCCTTGGCCTGGTCCAGCGCCACCTTCATGATCTCTTCGGTGATGCCGCTGATCTTGATGTCCATCTGCAGCGAGGTGATGCCGTCGCGTGTGCCCGCCACCTTGAAATCCATGTCGCCGAGGTGGTCCTCGTCGCCGAGGATGTCGGAGAGCACCGCAAAGCGCTCGCCTTCCTTGATCAGGCCCATGGCGATGCCGGCGACCGGCTTGGCGAGCGGAACGCCCGCATCCATCAGCGCCAGCGAAGTGCCGCAGACGGTGGCCATCGAGGACGAGCCGTTCGACTCGGTGATCTCGGAGACGACGCGCAGCGTGTAGGGGAACTGCTCGGCGGCCGGCAGCATCGGGCGGATGGCGCGCCAGGCAAGCTTGCCGTGGCCTATCTCGCGGCGGCCCGGCGAACCCATGCGGCCGGTTTCGCCGACGGAGTAGGGCGGGAAGTTGTAGTGCAGGAGGAACTTCTCCTTGTACATGCCGGTGAGCGAGTCGACATACTGCTCGTCCTCGCCGGTGCCGAGCGTAGCGACGACCAGCGCCTGCGTCTCACCGCGGGTGAACAGCGCCGAACCGTGGGTGCGCGGCAGCACGCCGACCTCCGAGACGATCTTGCGGACCGTCGAGAGATCGCGTCCGTCGATGCGTGACGAGGTGTCGAGGATATTCCAGCGGACGATCTTGGCCTGCAGTTCCTTGAACACGGTTGCGACCGCGTCGGGAGCGTATTTCGGCTCCTCGCCCTCGGCTGGTGCGAAATGCGCCTTGACCTTGGCCTTGGCCGCATCGACAGCGTCGTAGCGAACCTGCTTGACGGTGTTCTTGTAGGCGGCGCGGAGGTCGCCTTCGATCACGCCGAGCATTTCCTTCTCGAGGTCGCCGAAGCTCGGCGGTGCAAAGTCGCGGGGCTCCTTGGCGGCGACTTCCGCGAGCTTAATGATCGCGTCGATCACCGGCTGGAAGCCCTTGTGGCCGAACATGACCGCGCCGAGCATGACGTCCTCGGGCAGTTCCTGCGCCTCGGACTCGACCATGAGCACGGCAGCGTCGGTTCCGGCGACAACGAGATCGAGCTTGGACTCCTGCATCTCGTCGACATGTGGGTTCAGCACGTATTCGCCGTTGATGTAGCCGACGCGCGCGCCGCCGATCGGACCCATGAAGGGCACACCCGACAGCGTCAGCGCCGCCGAGGTGGCGACGATGGCCAGGATGTCGGGATCGTTCTCCAGATCGTGCTGCAGGACGGTGACGACGACCTGCGTGTCATTCTTGTATCCTTCGGCGAAGAGCGGGCGGATCGGGCGGTCGATCAGGCGGGAAACCAGCGTTTCCTTCTCGGAGGGACGGCCTTCGCGCTTGAAGTAGCCGCCGGGGATCTTGCCCGCGGCATAGGTCTTTTCCTGGTAGTTGACGGTCAGCGGGAAGAAGTCGAAGCCGGGCTTGGGCTCCTTGGCCGAGACTACGGTGGCGAGGACTACGGTTTCACCGTAGGTGGCGAGCACTGCGCCGTCTGCCTGGCGCGCGATCTTGCCGGTTTCGAGGGTGAGCGGACGACCGCCCCATTCGATTTCGACTTTATGGTGATTGAACATGTCTTGTCCTTTATGGGGAAGGGCCGCGCGGTTGCTCCACGCCGGCAATCCCTGTCCCTGGCTTCATTTGGGCGAGCCACGGGCAAGACAACGGGAAGCTCATATATTCTGGACGAGCGTCCTGCAATCCTGCCCCATGACCGTCCATGGGTGGTTCGCGCCAGACCTTCCGGCCTCGAACCGTCGGGCCGTCGATATCCAGCGGCCCGGATGCGAAACCGGCGCGCCGAGGCGCGCCGGTCAAGTCGTTAGCGGCGCAGGCCGAGCTTTTCGATCAGCGTCGAATAGCGGGCCTCGTCCTTGCGCTTGAGATAGTCTAGCAGACTGCGGCGCTGCGAAACCAGAGCGAGCAGACCACGGCGGGAATGGTTATCCTTCTTGTGGTCCTTGAAGTGCTCGGTCAGGTTCTTGATGCGTTCGGAAAGCACTGCAACCTGCACTTCCGGCGAGCCTGTGTCGCCCTTTCCGGTTGCATATTCGGCCAACAGGGCCTGCTTGCGTTCTGCGGTAATCGACATCGGATGCTTCCTTTCTAAGGGGAGGAACGGGACGCCCACAGCCGGGATGTCGTCCAGCAGAGGCCGGTGGTACATGGCGCCGAATTACGCGTATCCTTGCGTTTCAGGCGCGATGATGCGGCGCATATAGGCGAATTCCGAAGAAAAAGCCAGAGAGCATTTGCGGCCTCGTTTTCGGGGCTTTTTCGATCCGTCAGCCCACGAAAACCCGCTTCGGCTTGAACATGCCGGCCTCGATGGCGCCGATCGCAACGAGGCGACCACGCGCAGTGGCGCAAGCTTCGTCGGCCTCGACCGGCGCATCGCGGCCGCGGATGACGATCGGGTTGCCAAGCCTGATCCTGTTTGCCGCCTCGTCGGAGATCGCTATCTGCGGCAGGCATTCGAGCGCAGCACCCGTGTCGACCAGCAGATCATCGATGGCGCCGAAATCGGGGAGCGGCTTTCCCGCCTCTTCCCACGCGGCCTGGCCGGCCTCGCCGAAACGCGCGGCCTCCAGTTCCGCGAGCGTGACGAAGTCCTCCGGGGTGAACGGATCGACCTCGACGCGGCGCAGTTCCGCTATGTGGCCGAAGCAGCCGAGGTCGCGGCCCATGTCGCGGGCCAGCGAGCGCACATAGGTGCCCTTGCCGCTTTCGATCTCGAACACGGTGCTGCCGTCCGGACGCATTTCGACCAGGTCGAAACGACCGATCTCGACCTCGCGTTCGGGGATTTCCACATTCTCGCCGGCCCGGGCGAGGTCGTAGGCGCGCTCGCCGGCGATCTTGATTGCCGAGAATTGCGGCGGGGCCTGCATGATGACACCGGTATACTTCGGCAGCAGCGCGCGAATTTCTTCCTCCGTCGGCCTCATATCCGAGACCTTCGTAGCCGGGCCCTCGAGATCGTCGGTCGAGCGCTCCTCGCCCCAGGCAATGGCAAAGCGGTAGACTTTCGCACCGTCCTGCACATAGGGCACGGTCTTGGTCGCCTCGCCGAGTGCGATCGGCAACATGCCCGAAGCCAGCGGATCGAGCGTGCCGGCGTGGCCGGCCTTCTCGGCCTGGAACAGCCACTTCACCTTGGACACCGCCTCCGTCGATCCCATACCGACCGGCTTGTCCAAAATCACCCAGCCGGAAACCGGCCGGCCCTTCTTCTTGCGGCGCCCGGCCATTATTCATCGTCCTCACGGCTCGAAGTCGCGGGACCCAGATCCCGCGCAACTTCAGGCGACTTCAGCAAATCGTTGATCCTGGCGAAATTGTCGAAGCTGGTGTCCAGACGGAAGCGGAATTCGGGCATGTATTTCATCTGCCTCAGCGCATGCGACACACGCCCGCGGACGAATTTCGCATGATTGTTCAGCGCCTCGACCACGGCCGCGTCGTCCTTCGCGCCGAGCGGCGAAACGAAAGCCGTGGCGATCTTCAGATCAGGCGACATGCGTACCTCGGAAATCGAGATGACGCTCGCTTCGATTACTGGATCGATGATCTCGCCGCGCTGCAAAGTCTCCGACAGCGCATGACGCACCTGCTCGCCGACACGCAGCATGCGTTGGGATGGGCCTGAGCCTGAACTTCTGGGCATGGTTCCTATCTCGAAATCATGCGCCCGCGGGGTGGAACCGCGTCGCATGTTTCACAAAACTCATCCGATCATCGGAGCTGTCCGAGAACCGCTTCGCACTTTCGGTTTGATGATTCCGAGACGGCAGCCAAGCCGCCGTCTCGTCGCAGTCAGCCTTTGCGAGACTTACAGCGTCCGCGTTACCATCTCGACGCGGAAGCACTCGATGACGTCGCCGACTCGCATGTCCTCGTAGTTCTGGAAGGCCATGCCGCATTCCTGGCCGGCCGGCACTTCCGAAACCTCGTCCTTGAAACGCTTCAGCGTCTTCAGCGTGCCTTCGTGGATGACGACGTTGTCGCGGATCAGGCGAACGCCTGCACCACGCTCCACCTTTCCCTCGGTAATGCGGCAACCGGCGATCTTGCCGACCTTGGTGATATCGAAGATTTCGAGAATTTCCGCGTTGCCGATGAAGGTTTCGCGGCGCTCCGGCGACAGCAGGCCCGACATCGCAGCCTTAACGTCATCCACGAGGCTGTAGATGATATTGTAGTAGCGGATATCGATGCCGGCGGCCTCGGCCGCCGCCCGCGCCTGCGGGTTGGCGCGCACGTTGAAGCCGATCATGGCGGCGCCCGAAGTCTCCGCCAGCGACACGTCGGTCTCGGTGATCGCGCCTGCGCCCGAATGGACGATGCGTGCCTTGACCTCGTCGGTGCCAAGCTTCTCGAGAGCGGCTATGATGGCTTCCACCGAACCCTGCACGTCGCCCTTGATGACCAGCGGGAATTCCTTCAGCCCGCTCGTCTGCAATTGCGACATCATCTGCTCGAGCGACCCGCGCGCGCCGGCGTGCTTGGCCACGGCCTTGTCACGCGCCAGTCTCTGGCGGTATTCCGTGATCTCGCGGGCGCGCGCCTCGCTCTTGACAGTGGCGAAGCGGTCGCCGGCACGCGGCGTGCCTTGCAGGCCGAGCACCTCGACCGGTGTCGACGGCCCGGCTTCCTTCAACTGCTGGCCGCGATCGGTGAGGATCGCGCGCACGCGGCCCCATTCGCCGCCCGCCACGACGATGTCGCCGATCATCAGTGTGCCGGTCTGCACCAGCACGGTCGCCACCGCGCCGCGGCCCTTTTCCAGCTGCGCCTCGATGACGACACCCTCCGAGGTGCGATCCGGATTCGCCTTCAGATCGAGTATCTCTGCCTGCAGCAGGATCGCTTCCAGCAGCTTGTCGAGATTGGTGCCCTTGGTGGCGGACACCTCGACATCGAGCACCTCGCCGCCCATCGATTCGACGAACACTTCGTGGCGCAGCAATTCGGCACGCACCTTCTGCGGATCGGCCTCGTGCTTGTCGATCTTATTTATCGCCACGATGATCGGCACGCCGGCAGCCTTGGCGTGATTGATGGATTCGACCGTCTGCGGCATGACCGAATCGTCCGCAGCGACCACCAGGATCGCGATGTCCGTCGCCTGGGCGCCGCGGGCGCGCATGGCGGTGAACGCCGCGTGACCGGGCGTGTCGATGAAAGTGATCTTGTGACCGTTCTTCTCGACTTGATAGGCGCCGATATGCTGGGTGATGCCGCCGGCTTCGCCCGCCTGCACATTCGCATTGCGGATAGCGTCGAGCAGCGAGGTCTTGCCGTGGTCGACATGGCCCATGATGGTCACCACCGGCGGGCGCGGCCGCAGGTCCTCGGCCTTGTCCTCGGCCTTGAACACGCCTTCCTCGATGTCGGCCTCGGCGACGCGGCGCACCGTGTGGCCGAATTCCGATGCGACGAGTTCCGCCGTATCAGCGTCGATGATGTCGCCGGGCTTCATGATCTGGCCCTGCTTCATGAAGAACTTCACGATGTCGACCGCCCGCTCGGACATGCGGTTTGCGAGGTCGGCGATGGTAATCGTCTCGGGCAGAATCACTTCGCGCAGAACCTTCTCGCGCGGCTCGTTGTGCATCGCGCGCTTGAACTTCTCCTGGCGGCGGCGCATCGACGATAGCGAGCGCGCCCGGGCCTCCTCGCCGGAGGTCGCAGAACTCAGGGTAAGTTTGCCGCGGCGGCGGTCTTCCTCGCCCTTGGTGCGCTGCGGCCTCTCAGGCACCGCCGGCGTCAGGCGACGGGGCGGCAGGCCGCCCGCCGCACGGTGTGGCTTGGCCACTTCTTCCTCGGGCGCATCTGCGAGCGGCGTACGGCGGCGAGCCTCTTCCTCGGCGCGGCGGCGCGATTCAGCCTCGGCAAGCAGCCGGGCTTCCTCCTCGGCCTGGCGGCGCGCTGATTCCTCGCGCTCGCGCTTGCGACGCTCGTCCTCTTCCTGGCGGCGCTTGGCATCGTCGATGGCGCGCTGGCGATCCTCGACCTCGCGCACCTTCGAACCCTCGAGCGCGCGGCGGCGCGCCTCGATCTCGCCGGCGGAAAGGTCGCTGAGGACGAGATTGGGCCGCTCCGCGGCAGGAGCCTTGGCGACAGCCGGCGCCGTCTGCTGAGCCACCGGCTTTGCCGGGGCCGGCGCAGGCTTCGGCGTGAACACCGAGACGGCTTCCGACTTCTCGCCGGGTTTGACGAATTTGCGCTTGGTTTCGACAACGACGGACTTCGTGCGGCCATGCGAGAAGTTCTGACGCACGGTCGACTGCTCGACGCCCGGCCGCTTCAGCGTCAAGGTCTTCTTCGTATTAACGCTCAACGTCTTATCGTCACCGGTTTTCGTATCGCTCATTCCATATCCTCTGCGGCGTCATTCCCGTCAGCAATCGCCGCAAACATTGCCAGCTCGTCCGGAGAACCGCCCCGGTATCGGTCAAGCGCAACCATGCGCTTTTCAGCCGCCCGCCCCGCGTCGCCAGCAAGAACGGCTGCATGTATCACATTTGTGCCACCCAATGCCAAACCCAATTCCGGTTCGGAAAAAAGTTTGTAGGCCCGGATCACGGGCCCCCCGGCATGGACGGTTGCACGTCTCGCCTGCGCGATCTTGCGCAGGCCGTCTTCCGACGCCTCGACGGCATGCAGCACCAGAAGTGCTGCCCCGCTGCGCACCGACGCCTCGACTTTGGTGGCACCGAGCGCCACCGCGCCTGCCTTGCGCGCCAGCCCCAGCGCGCCCAGCGCCGACCTGGCAAGCAGGCCGTCGACCATGCCGCCGAGGTCCGGCGGCACGGTCACTTGCGCCTTGAACGACCTGGCGAACTGGCCTTTCTTCGCGGCCTTGTCGACATGCTCGCGGTCGGCGGTCACCCAACAGCCCCGGCCGGGCAGGTTTCTCTTCAGGTCCGGTACGACAGCCGCGTCCGGACCGACCACGAAACGGATGAGCTCATCCGGCCCGGCCGACCGACGCGTGACGATGCAGGTGCGATCGTTCATCTCGTCCAAGGCTTGCTCCGGGCCGGCTCACCTCACGCTTCCGCTTCGGCGGGCGTGTCGGCTTCGGCGACTGTTTCCTCAGGCGTGATCCAGCCGGCCTTGAGGCGGGCGGCCAGCACCATCTGTTCGGCGTCGGCGCGCGACACCGAATGGCTGGCGAGCACGCCAGGGAAAAACTTGGTCTCGCCGTCCTTGCGTTCCTTCCAGCCGACGAGATCGTCGACCGCGTAGCCGGCAAAATCCTCGATCGTCTTCACGCCGTCCTCGCCGAGCACCACCATCATTGCGGTGGTTACACCGGGGATTTCGCGCAACTCGTCCTCGACGCCGAGTTCCTTGCGCTTGGCGTCATGCTCGGCCTCGATCTTTTCGAGATACTCGCGGGCGCGCTGCTGGATCTCGCTCGCGGTATCCTCGTCGAAGCCGTCGATCGACGAAATCTCGTCGGCCTCGACATAGGCGACTTCTTCGACCGAGGTGAAGCCTTCCGAAGCCAGCACCTGGCCGACCATCTCGTCCACATCGAGCGCCTCCATGAACAGCGTCGAGCGCTCGACGAATTCCTTCTGGCGCCGCTCGCTCTCTTCCTGCTCAGTCAGGATATCAATGTCCCAGCCGGTCAGCTGCGAGGCGAGCCGCACATTCTGGCCGCGGCGACCGATAGCCAGCGACAGTTGGTCGTCCGGCACCACCACCTCGATGCGCTCCGCATCCTCGTCGAGCACGACCTTGGCGACTTCCGCCGGCTGCAGCGCGTTGACAATGAAGGAGGCGGCCGATGGCGACCACGGGATGATGTCGATCTTCTCGCCCTGCAATTCGCCGACGACGGCCTGCACCCTGGAACCGCGCATGCCGACGCAGGCGCCGACCGGGTCGATGGAGGAGTCGCGCGAGATGACGGCGATTTTGGCGCGGCTACCCGGGTCGCGGGCCACCGACTTGATCTCGATGATGCCGTCGTAGATTTCGGGCACTTCCATGGTGAACAGCTTGGCCATGAACTGCGGATGGGTGCGCGACAGGAATATCTGCGGGCCACGCTGCTCGCGCCGGACGTCGTAGACATAGGCGCGGACGCGGTCGCCATACTTGAAATTCTCGCGCGGGATCAGCTCGTCGCGCCGGATGATCGCCTCGCCGCGGCCGAGATCGACGATGACGTTGCCGTATTCGACGCGCTTGACCGAGCCGTTGACGATCTCGCCGATGCGGTCCTTGTATTCGTCGAACTGCCGGTCGCGCTCGGCCTCGCGTACTTTCTGAACGATCACCTGCTTGGCGGACTGGGCCGCGATCCGGCCAAAATCCATCGGCGGCAACTGCTCGGCGATGAAGTCTCCGACCTCGGCGTCCGGATTCCTTTCGCGCGCCGAGGACAGCGCGATCTGGCGGCCGTAATCCTCGACCTCGTCGACCACTTCCATCAGCCGCTGCAGCTTCATCTCGCCGGTGTTCGGGTTGATGTCGGCGCGAATATTGGTTTCCTGACCGTAGCGGGAACGCGCCGCCTTCTGGATCGCATCGGCCATCGCGGCGATGACGATCGACTTGTCGATCGACTTCTCGCGCGCGACCGCATCGGCGATCTGCAGCAATTCGAGCCTGTTGGCGCTGACTACCATTTCCGTCTCCCTGGACACGTCCCGCCCTGGCGGGGCGTCGATCATTCCTGCGTTTCGGTTTCGCCCTCCGCATTGGCCTCTTCGGGCTCGCCGCGGCGTTTCCTTGCTTCCTTGCGCGCCTGGTTGTCCTTGGACAGCGCGTCGCGGATGAGATCGTCGGTCAGCACCAGCCTCGCTTCCGCGATCGTGTCGTATGGCACCCTGACCACCGACTCGGCGCCGGGAGGAGGAGCGTCGCGCTCGATCAGCACGCCGTTCTCGCCGGCCTCGCCGATCCTGCCCTTGAAGCGCTTGCGCTCGGCCACCAGGATCGACGTTTCCATCCTCACCTGGTGTCCCGTCCAGTCGACGAAGTCGGACTTGCGGACCAGCGGGCGGTCGATACCGGGCGAGGACACTTCGAGGTGATAGGCTTTGTCGATCGGATCCTCGACATCGAGCGCCGGCGACACCGCGCGGCTGACCTCCTCGCAATCCTCCACGGTCATGGTGCCGTCGTCGCGTTCGGCCATGATCTGCAGCGTCAGCCCGTTCTGGCCCGACAGCCTGACGCGGACGAGGCGAAAACCCATGCCGCGCAGCACCGGCGTTATGATCGAAGCCACGCGCGCATCGATGCCGCTTTCGCGGATGATGCGGTCGTCTCCGATTGTCTCGCCTGCCGCTTCCGTCATCTGGTCTCCGGTTACCTGTCTCCGAAGCCGAACTAACAAAAAAGAGCGGGACCGGGTGGACCCACTCTTCGTCATAGCCGACCAAGAATTTGAGGCTGATATAGACCAAAGGCCCGCCGCATTCAAGCCCTGACCAGGCTGGCCTCGCGCCGGTCGGCGTCTGCCTGATGCCTGGGACCTGTCGCGTTGCATCGCAGCATGCCGTGCTGGATTTCAACCGATGCATGCGCTGCATGGCACCAATGCGGCACTAGCACTGTTAATAAAGTCAATGTCTTACTATTTATGTTGCATCGCACAATAACGATCGAACAAGGATTAGGACAATGACCGGCCGCAACGCCTTTGCCGCCATCGGCGGCTTCTTTGACATATTCGGCAGCGCCGTCGCCGTTTCGCGCGCTGTCGAGGCCAAGAAGCGCCCCCTTGCCCGCGATCTGCGCACGCTAGGTATCGACCCGTCGGCTTTCGACACGATCGCCCGCCGCTGAGCAACAACTGATCGCCGCGCGAGGACATTCGTCCCCCGCGCGAAGACGGCGGCTATTTGCGCCGAAACGTCAGATAGGCCGGCTTGCGTTCCTCGCGAAGGGCCTTGGCCTCGTAGCGGGTCCCGGGCCAGCCCGCATAGGGCATCTTCCAATCGCCCGAATCCGCCGCCTCCCAGGCGAAGCCGTCATGCGCTTCGCAGGCAAGCAGCGTCCAGTTGACGTAACTGTCTATGTCCGACGCGAAGCGGAATTTTCCCCCGGTCTTCAATACGCGCGCAAAGCGGTCGAGATTGACCTGGCTGACGAAGCGTCGCTTCCAATGCTTCTTCTTCGGCCAAGGGTCCGGGTAGAGCAGATCGATGCCGGCTAGCGACGCGTCCGGCAGCCAGTCGAGCAGACGTGTCGCATCGTCGTCATGGACACGCAGGTTGGCAAGCGGCTTCTCGGCGAGCGCCGTCATCATCTTCGCCATCGAATTGACGAACGGCTCGACGCCAATGAAGCCTATGGCGGGATGGCTCGTCGCCTCATGCTGGAGATGCTCGCCGCCGCCGAAGCCTATCTCCAGCCGAACTTCCGCGACCTCGGCTGGAAACAGCACTCTCATGTCCGGCGGCGCCGGAGCGGTCAGGTCGAGTCTGTAGCGCTCCAAGCCCTTAGCGAGCGCGGCCGCCTGCAATGGGCGAATTGCCTTGCCGCGTCGCCGGCCGAAGAAGGCTTCGGTCGAGCGGCTCTTGCGGCCCTCGATCATGGTCCGATCAAACAGCCAGGGCGTCCTTGAGCCCCTTGGCGAGGTCGGTCCTCTCCCATGAAAATGATCCGTCGCGGCCGGGCTTACGGCCGAAATGCCCATAGGACGAAGTCTTGGCGTAGATCGGCCGGTTCAGATCGAGGTGTTTGCGGATGCCGGATGGCGACAGGTCCATCGCCTTGCGCAGGGCCGCCTCGAGCGCTGCCTCCTCCACCTTGCCGGTGCCGTGCAGATCGACATAGACCGACAGCGGCTGGGCAACGCCGATGGCATAGGCGAGTTGGATGGTGCAGCGGTCGGCGAGTTTGGCCGCCACCACGTTCTTGGCGAGGTAGCGCGCGGCATAGGCCGCCGAGCGGTCGACTTTGGTCGTGTCCTTGCCGGAGAAGGCTCCGCCGCCATGTGGGGCCGCACCGCCATAGGTGTCGACGATGATCTTGCGGCCGGTCAGGCCGGCATCGCCGTCGGGTCCGCCAACGACGAACTTGCCCGTCGGATTGATGTACCAGTTGCAGTCGTCGGCGATCCTGAGGTCGCCTAGCGCCTCGCGGATGTAAGGCTCGACCACCTTGCGCACCTTCGCTGAATCCCAGCTCCCGTCGAGATGCTGGGTCGACAGCACGATCGAGGTCGCCTCGGCGGCCTTGCCGTCGACATATTTCACCGTGACCTGGCTCTTGGCGTCGGGACCGAGTTTGGCCGCCTCACCCTTGCCCGCATGGCGGGCGGCCGAAAGCAGTTCGAGGATCTTGTGGCTGTAGTAGATCGGCGCAGGCATCAGGTCAGGCGTCTCGCGGCAGGCGTAGCCGAACATGATGCCCTGATCGCCGGCGCCCTCCTCGCCCTGCCGGTCGGCCGCGTTGTCGACGCCTTGGCCGATGTCCGGCGACTGGCCGTGCAACAGAACGTCGATCTTGGCTGTCTTCCAGTGGAAACCGCGCTGCTCGTATCCGATGGCACGGATCGCCTTGCGGGCGACAGACTTGAACTTGGTTGGGTTGACGACGGGATGGCCGGCGGCGTCGATCAGTACGTTGCCTTCCTTGTCCTTCTTCAGCAGCGTGTGCGGCACGCGCACCTCGCCGGCTATGACGACGCGGTTGGTGGTGGCCAGTGTCTCGCAGGCGACACGCACCTTTCGCGGATCGGATGCGGCTACGGTTGCGTAACGCTGGGCGTCCTCGGGCGTGACTTTCTTCACTTCCCGGTAAACCAGATCGACGATCTCGTCGGAGATACGGTCACAGACCTTGTCAGGGTGTCCCTCGGACACGGATTCAGAAGTGAAAAGATAGTTTTGCCGCGTCACGGATGTCCCCTCTCGAAAAGGCTGCCGGCAAAGGCCAGCTTCGGGTGGGCTCGTGTTAACGAGGCCGCACCGGCTTCGTCAAGCAGCGTTTAACCTCGCAGAGTGGCAGTTCGGGAAACCGTTTTCTCCACCTGCCCGGGCGAGGCCGGACGCTAGTCTATTTCGTCGGAGGCGAGGCTCTTCACCAGATCGATGATCCTGCGGCGCACTTTCTGGTCGGAAATCCTGACGAAGGCGCGGTTGAGCTGGAGGCCTTCCGCACTGGTGCAGAAGTCTATGGCGAAGGCGGCGGAAGGATCTTCCGCGAAGCCGCGGTTTCCAGCACCCTCGGGTCCGGGCAGATCCTCGAAGAAGAAGGCGACGGGAACGCCGAGTATGTTGGCGATCGCCTGCAGGCGGCTTGCACCGACCCGATTCGTTCCCTTCTCATATTTCTGAATCTGCTGAAAGGTTATGCCAAGGCTCTCGCCCAGTTTTTCCTGGCTCATGCCGAGCATGTTGCGGCGAAGCCTGATCCGACTCCCAACGTGCATATCCGTCGGATTCGGTTTCTTCTTGTTTTCTTTGTCTACCATTTTTTCCTCGCCGGGCTTTGCCGGCTGTTCTGTTCCATACTTTTTGTCATCCCGGCTCACCCTTACCCCAACGATGCATTCGGCTGAAAGCCACATGCCGGTCCTTCAGGATGAGTTTCTAATATATCTCACGTCAATTCGCCTGCAGCCCCTGCCTGATCCTTCCTGCGAATGCAAAAAGGGCAAAAAGCGTCAGAATTGAGTACCCGGTCAGTTGACGCTGCGGATTCAAGGGCTTCGGCACGTCAGGCAGTGCGACCTCCACGTCGAGGGCGTCTCGGACGTTCAGCGCCAGAGCGTCCACTACGCGGCCGTGAGGGTCTATCACGCCCGAAATTCCGTTGTTGGCGGCGCGCAACACGGGCATTGCGTTTTCCACCGCCCGCAACTGCGCCTGCCGGAAATGCTGGTATGGGCCGGGCGTGTCTCCAAACCAGGCGTCATTCGTGACGTTTACAATAGACTGAGTTGACGTTGCGTCAACTGCTACGAGTTCGGGGAAGATGATTTCGTAGCATATGAACGGCGACAGCCTGATTGCGCCCGGCAGTTCGAGCGGATGGCGCTGGCTGCCGGCAGCGAAATTCATCGGCCCGGCAACCAGTTGCTCGATGCCGAAACGCGCTGCCACGCCCGCGAAGGGGATATATTCGCCGAACGGGACGAGATGGACCTTGTCGACTGCGTCGAATATCTGACCGCCATCGTCGATGGCGATGACGGAATTGTAGTAGCGCGGCGCAGTGCTGTCGCCTGTAACCTCCTCGCGCACCGCTCCGGCGACGAGAACCTGCCCCGGTTGCAGCATCTCGCCGATCGCGACAAGCGCATCCGGCCGTTCGGTGAACAAGAACGGCACCGCCGTCTCCGGCCACAGGATCAACTGCGGTGCCGGCTTTCCGGCCTGAGGCGCGCGTGCCGAAAGCTCCATCGTGGTCTGGAAAATGCGGTCGCGTACGCTGTCGTCCCATTTTTCCGACAGGTCGATCGACGGTTGCACGATGCGCACCGCGAGGTTGCTGCCGACGGGGTGTGGTGGCGCGTTGAGCCTGCTATAGCCGAAGCCGACATGGGCAGCGACCAGCGCCATCGCAAGGATCAGCCCGAGGCGAAGATTGCGCCTTGCAGCCAGAAGGGCCGGCATGGCGAAGACGAAGACGGCGAGCGCGTTCATGCCGGTAATACCCGTCAGCGCCACGCTCTGCATAAGGAGCGGCGTTGGCATCGCCCCCAGCCCGATCGGATTCCACGGGAAACCGGTGAGGAGGAAACTGCGAAGCCACTCCGCGAGGCCGAAACCAAAAGCAAGTGCGGCGATGCGGCCGACGTCATTCGCCCAGAACAGGCGCGCGATCGTTGCGGCGAAACCATGGAAGAAGGCGAGTAACAACGGTATCCCGAGCACCGCAAAGGGCAGCGCCCAGGCGAAGCTGTCGGCCTCGACCAATACGGCACCGCCGACCCACCACAACCCCGCGAGAAAATAACCGAAGCCGAACCACCACCCGGTGGCGAAGGCCGGCATGAACCGCTTCAGCGGATTGGACGGGGCGCCTGCGGTGGCGCCGTCGAGCAGCCAGACCAGCACCGGGAAAGAGACGAAACCCGCCGCGAAGAAATCATAGGGCGCCTGCGTCAGCACCAGCAACGCGCCGGCGGCGAAGGCGGCGGCCAGCCGGCGCCAGCCCCAAAGCAGAATTATTCGCCCCGCCAGGCGCTCCATGCGCAAACCCGCTCCAAGAGAATCACTACCGGGAGTGGTCTAGCAGCCCGCAACCCTGGTTCCAAACAGTGCCCGATCAGGAGGATGGCTGCTCGACGCGTGCTGCCCGGCGTCGGCGCTCGGCCTTCATGATATCGACGATGCGCACCCGTTTCACGCGGCGAGGATCGGCGTCGAGCACATGGAACTCGAAGCCCGGAACGGCCTGGACGACTTCGCCGCGCGCGGGCACGCGGCCAAGCGTGTTGAAGATCATGCCGCCGATCGTGTCGACATATTCGCCGTGCTCGCCGGCCTTGAAATCCTCGCCGATCAGCCTGGCGACCTCGTCGATCTCGGCCTTGCCGTCGACGAGGTAAACTCCGTCGCCGGACTGGGTGATCATCGGCTCCTCGTCGTCATGCTCATCCTCGATGTCGCCGACGACCATCTCGACGATATCCTCGAGCGACACCAGCCCGTCGGTACCGCCATATTCGTCAATGACCAGCGCCATCTGGGTACGGCTCGCCTGCATCCTCCCCATCAGGTCGGAAGCGAGCATGGAGGGCGGCACGAACAGCACCGTGCGCATCAGGTCGAGGTCACCGATCGTTTTGGCCAGGTCGACATTGGCGAAGTCGAGCGCAGGCGCCCCCTTGCGGGTGCCGCGGCCCTTCTTCGCTCGAGCGAGCTTGGTTATGTGGGCGAGGACGTCGCGGATGTGGACCATGCCCCTGGGATCGTCCAGAGTTTCGGCATATACCGGCATGCGCGAATGGCCGGATTGCTCGAACACCGTCAGCAGCGCGCCGAGCGTCGTGCCGATCTCGACCGCTTCGATGTCGGCGCGCGGGATCATAACGTCCTCGACGCGAACCTCGCGCAGCCGCAGTATGTTGTGGAGCATTGCCCGCTCGCCGGGCGAGAAGGATTCGGCGTCGGTCGCCGTTTCGGCCAGCGCGTCGGCTATTTCCTCGCGGAGGTTGGAGCCGTTCTTGTGCCTGAACAGGCCGGCCAGCCGCTCGAAGAAGGACGGCCTGTCGGCCGCCGCCTCCGCGGAAGGAGGCGTGGCCAAGTGCGCGGGCCGCGGCATAGACTGGCCTGGACTCGAACTCGGGCCTTCTTCGGTCTGTTCGGCTTTCGCGTCGCCCGTTTCGGGCCGCGCGGCAGGCTCAGGGATGTCGTTCATCGTCGTCCGGTTGGTTTCATTGTCTGTTACGCGTAGGGATCGGGAATGGCAAGTGTCGCAAGCGCCGCCCGCTCCAGCGCCTCCATATGCTCGGCTTCCGCTGCATCTTCATGGTCGTGGCCCAGAAGGTGCAGAACGCCATGGATCAACAAATGCATTATGTGGTGGTCCAGCGGCTTGCCTGCCAGTCGTGCCTCGCGCGCCACCGTCTCGGCGGCGAGCACGATGTCGCCCAGCATAGGCGGCAGCCTTTCGCCTGGTTTCACCGGAAAAGCCGGGAAAGACAGCACGTTGGTCGGCTTGTCCTTGCCGCGCCAGCCGGCATTGAGCCTGCGGATATGGGCGTCGTCCGAAAAGACGATGCTGAGCTCGGAGCCGCCGCCGGCCGCGCCGACCTCCTCAAGAGCCGCGCCCACAGCCTTCTGTGTAAGGTTTTTCAACGCCCGCCTTGCTGGCCAGTCACCGGCCTCGACCATGAGGTCGATGACGATCCCGGGCTTTCGTGATGGGTGCGCCGGATCAATCATCGCCTGAGCCGAGCCCACGCGCCATCTTGGCGTCGCGGTCATAGGCCCTGACGATCTCGGCGACCAGCGGATGGCGCACCACATCCGCATCGTTGAAGCGAACGGTCACGGTTCCCGCGACGCCGTCGAGAATGCGCAGCGCCTCGACCAGTCCCGACTTGGTGTTCGACGGCAGGTCGATCTGCGAGGGATCGCCCGTCACGATCATGCGCGATCCCTCGCCGAGACGGGTCAGGAACATCTTCATCTGCATCGGCGTCGTGTTCTGGGCCTCGTCGAGAATGACGGCGCAATGCGCCAGCGTGCGTCCGCGCATGAAGGCAAGGGGCGCGATCTCGATCACTTCCGCGGCAATGGCGCGCTCGACCTTGTCGGCCGGCATCATGTCGTAGAGCGCATCGTAGAGCGGGCGCAGATACGGATCGACCTTCTCCTTCATGTCGCCGGGCAGGAAGCCCAACCGCTCACCCGCCTCGACCGCCGGCCGCGACAACACGATGCGCTCGACCATGCCGCGCTCCAGCATCATGGCGGCGTGGGCGACCGCCAGATAAGTCTTGCCGGTACCCGCCGGGCCGATGCCGAACACCAACTCGGCGCGTTCCAGCGCGCGCATATAGGCGTCCTGGTTGAGGGAGCGGGCATAGATCGTGCGCTTGCGTGTGGCGATCTGCGCGGCTGCCATCTTGCCCTTGCGCTCCAGTGTCGGCAGCGTCAACTGGTCGTCGGCGGCGATAGCCATCCTGACCGCGCCATCGACGTCGGACTGACCGATGTCGGCGCCTTTCTGCAGGATACCGTAGAGGTCGTCGAGAGCGCGACGGGCCTGCTCGGCGGCCGAGGACGAGCCCTTGATCGTCAATTGGTTGCCGCGCGAGCGTATGTCGACGCCGAGCTTCTGCTCGAGCCGGGCGAGATTTTCGTCGAATTGCCCGTAGAGCGCACTGGCCAGGCGGTTGTTGTCGAAGGTCAGGACGATGTGCGCCATGTCCGAAGCCCCGGATGCCGGCCCCGATGCCGGATTTGCGGGCGGCTTCTTAAGGTCCGTAGCGCTCAACCGTCTCTCCTCGTTGGCCGGCATCACACCGGCTCGGCGAACAGGCTGTTGCGGCCCGTTCTGGTGATTCGCACAGCGACAATGTCACCGATTTCGCCCACGGTTTCATCAACAATAACCGGCTGCAGCCACGGCGAACGCCCGACGCGCTGACCGGGCTGGCGGCCGGGCTTCTCGATCAGGGCGTCGATCGTGCTCCCGGCCATCGCCGCAGTAAAATCCTGCTGCTGCCCGGCCAGCAGTGCCTGAAGACCCTGCAGACGCTCGTCCTTCACCGCCTCGGTGACATGGTCCTTCATTTCTGCGCCCGGTGTTCCTGGGCGTGGCGAATATTTGAATGAGAAGGCCTGCGCATAGCCGACCTCCCGCACGAGCTCCAGCGTCGCCTCGAAATCTTGATCGGTCTCGCCTGGGAAGCCTACGATGAAGTCGCCGGACATTGCCATGTCCGGCCGCACCGCGCGGATGCGTTCGATGAGCTTGATGTAGTCCGCGGCCTTGTGCCGCCTATTCATCGCCTTGAGGATGCGGTCGGAGCCGGACTGCACCGGCAGATGCAGATAGGGCATCAGCGCAGGCAGGTCGCGATGCGCCCCGATCAGCTCATCGTCCATGTCGCGCGGATGGCTGGTCGTGTAGCGCAGCCGGGCGATACCCGGAATTTCCGCCAGCCGGAAGAGCAGGCGGCCGAGGCCCCAATCCTTGCCGTTGGGCCCTTCGCCGTGCCAGGCATTGACGTTCTGGCCGAGCAGCGTCACCTCGCGCACGCCGGCCTCTGCGAGTTTTTCCGCCTCGGCGACGATCTGCGCAACCGGGCGCGACACTTCCGAGCCGCGTGTATAGGGCACCACGCAGAAGGTGCAGAACTTGTCGCAGCCCTCCTGCACGGTCAGGAAGGCGGTGACGCCGCGGCTTCTCACCGCGGTCGTACGCGGCGCCGGCAGGTGCTCGAACTTGTCCTCGATGGCGTAGTCGGTCTCGACGACCTTCTCGCCCGCGCGCGCCTTCCTCACCACCTCGGGCAGGCGGTGGTAGGTCTGCGGGCCAACGACGAGGTCGACCGCCGGAGCGCGGCGCAGGATCTCGTCGCCCTCGGCCTGTGCCACGCAGCCGGTGACGCCGACCACCGTCTCGCGGCCGGCGCGGGCGCGCTCCGCCTTCAGCTCGCGTATGCGGCCGAGCTCCGAAT
>JALYWP010000262.1 GCA_030852655.1 Pseudomonadota bacterium
TTCAGCGCCGGCGGCCGCGCCATGACGCTGGATGGCGAGACCGGCTTCGTGCGGGTGGTGGCGCGTGCGGACAATCATCTTGTGCTCGGCGTCCAGGCGGTCGGAACCGGCGTGTCGGAGCTTGCCGGCGCCTTCTCGCTTGCGATCGAGATGGGCGCGCGCCTGGAAGACATAGCGGGCACGATCCATGCCCACCCGACCCAGGGCGAAGGGTTCCAGGAGGCCGCCTTCAAGGCGCTAGGCCATGCGCTGCATGGCTAGCGCCCGTGCAGCCCGGCGTCCGCACCGCGCGGTGGTCCCTTGAAACGCGCTGAAACTTTGGCTTGGCTTCTCCGAAACGATGTCTAAGATGCCGATGGGGGTATCGGCGAATTACGCATGAGGGATGCGGTATGATTCTGCGACGGATGCTCCTTGCGGCAGGTTCCGTCCTGGCGCTGGCCACGCCGGCGGCTGCGGCCGATCTGGTCATCGCCATGCCGAATTGGCCGTCCGGCCAGGCCAGCGCGAACATTCTGAAATTGGCGATCGCGGAGAAGTTCGGCATCGACGCGGAGGTGCGTGAACTGGGTACCATGCTTGCCTTCGCCGGCATGGAGTCCGGCGAGGTCGATGTCGTTCCGGAAGTGTGGCGTCCCAACTTCGACGATCTCGTCAGGCGCTATGGCGCGGACGGCAGCAAGACGATCGTGCTTGCCGAGCGCGCGGTGCCGGCATGGCAGGGCCTGTGCGCGACCTCTGACGCGGCCGAGGCGGGGATCACGGATGTCTCCGACCTGAGCGACCCTGCAAAGACCGCGTTGCTCGACACCGATGGCGACGGCCAGGGCGAGATGTGGATCGGCGCCGAAACCTGGAAGTCGACCGGCATAGAGCGGGTGCGCGCCAACAGCTACGGCTATGCAAAGACCGTCACTCTGGTCGAGGCCGAGGAGGACGTCGCCATGGCCGCCGTCGACGCTGCCGTGGCGACCGGCCGTCCGATGGTGTTCTACTGCTACGAACCCCATCACGTCTTCAAGCTGCACGATGTGGTGCGTCTCACCGAGCCCGCACACGATCCCGCCAAGTGGAAGATCGTCCCCTCGGACGATCCCCTCTGGATATCGAAGTCGAGCGCGCCGGTCGCGTGGGGGCCGGTCGAGTTCCACATCGCCTGGTCGTCCGGCTTCGCAAAGAAGCACGCCGACGTGGCCGCGTTCCTGGAAAAGGTGGATTTCAAGCCGGACGAGATTTCGGCGATGAGCTATGCGCTGCAGGTCGATCGCACACCGCCGGCGGATTACGCCAAGGCCTGGGTCGAGGAGAACCGCGGCCGCATCGTGGAATGGGGGCGGTGATGGCCATGACCTCTCGCCGTTCCTTCTTGGTCGGGCTCGCTGCTACGGCTTTTGGCCTGAGCACGGTTCCATCGTTTGCCGATACCGAAATCTACGACGCCAAGACGCGCAAATGGGTCAAGTACGACCGCGCCACGGCGCGCAAGATGTTTGCCCGCAACGGGCAGCCGCCCGAGGCGTTCCGGCGGCAGCTGGTGAAGTTCCGGACCGCGGAAAGGCCGGGCACCATCATCATCGACGGCAACCAGCATTTCCTCTACCTCGTCCAGCCCGGCCACCAGGCGATCCGCTACGGCATCGGCGTCGGGCGGGAGGGTTTCGGCTGGGCCGGCATCGTCCGGGTCGGGCGCACCGCCGAATGGCCGACATGGACGCCGCCGGCCGAAATGGTGGCGCGCGATCCCAACGCCGCGAAATGGGCCGGCGGACAACCCGGCGGGCCGGACAATCCGCTCGGCGCGCGCGCTCTCTATCTCTATGAGGGCGACAGGGACACGATCTACCGCATCCACGGCACGCCGGAACCCTGGACCATCGGGCTCGACGTCTCGTCCGGCTGCATCCGCATGAACAATGACGACATCGTCGATCTGCATTCGCGCATAGAGGTCGGCGCGAAGGTGATCGTGCTGATGCAAGGCGCAGCGCTCTACAAGGGCGTCTAGAGCAATTCCAGGAAAAAGGTGGGAACGGTTTTCCCTCCGGAATTGCGAAAAACAGGGAGTAGGTCGGTTCATCGATTCCCGTGAAACGAACCGATCTAGGCGCAGCTCATGGAGGAGGGAAATCGATGCCAGGATTGCAAGCGTCAATCGTCTTGAAAGCACTCGCGGCCTCGGCGCTGCTGGCGGGGGCAGGCTGCCAGTCCTCGTCGCCGGAGCCGCAACAGATGGCGCGCACCACGCTGCAGACCGCACCGGCCGATCTGCAACTGCTGTGCGCAAGCGCCGTCGCCACGCAGACCGGCGCTGCCTCGGACAAGGTCCTGCCGGTAAGCTCGCGCCAGCTCGACGCTTCGTCGTTCCAGGTCGAACTGGATGCGGCCGGCAGCAGGCATAGCTGCGTCGTCGACAACGAAGGCAATGTGAGGTCGGTGACCTGAGACCCGGCGGCCGTCACGGCCTGCTCATCAGCGTGTTCTGCAGGAATCGGAGATAGAGAAATCCGAGGATCAGGAAGAACACGAAATCGAAAAGCGCCAGCCACAGAAATCCGCCGCCGCAGAAAGTCCAGATGATGGCCATCCACAGCCTGCCGAGGATGCCGATCACATTGGGCATGCGGCTGTAGGTCGGATCGATGTAGCCCGGCACGTAGAGCGCGGTGACGAGGATCAGCGTTGCGCCCCAGCCTCTCACCCAGCCGACCGGAAACGGCTCCGGCAGGCCGACGAGGTCGGAGAACCAGTAGGGCAGGAATATGCATGCAAGCCCGATCAGCAGATGCAATATGAGGTTCAGGCCGAGCACCCGCCGGTAGAGCGTCATGCTCCCGGCCGCCCGTGCCTGGGACCATCCTGTCATCAATGAATCCGTCATCTCGTCGCTCCGTTCAGAAGGTCAGCAGATAGGCAAGCAGGTCGGCTTTTTCGGCACCGCCCAGATCGACGCCGTAGGCATGGCCGCCTGAACCGTTGCCCGGCAGGGTGGTGTCGAAACAGAACCCGTCCGCGCGCGGCTCTGCCGGGTCGCAGTCCGGCGCGACAAAGCCGCCTTTCGGATCCAGCACGTCCATGCCGCGCACGAATGACTTCGGCCGCTCGTTCGGCGCTTGCAGCAAAGCCGCCAGCGTCGGCACCGAGCCGTTGTGCAGGTAGGGTCCGCGTAGCCACAGCCCGTCGAGCGGGAGATTGGCGTAGCCGCCCGTCTTCCTGAAATGCCGGAACTGGTAGGGCGTGCCCGCGAACAGTTCCTCCAACTGACGCGCCCTGAACGCTTCCGTGTAGGAATCGAGACGCGCCCGGTCGGTTCCGAGGCTTGCGATCGGCTCGATCTGGCCGATCCTCTCGCCCTCGAACACATAGGCATCGTCGTCCCTGTAGCCGTGACATGAAGCACATTCGGCCATGTAGATGACCTTGCCGCGCTCCACGGCGGCGGCGTCGGGCCTATAGGGGTTGGCGGGCGGCTTGAGGTCGCCCAGCCAGTCGGCGACGCGCTCTATCGCCTCGTGATCGACGGATTCCACGGTGACGCCGGCCCCGACGGCGGCCGACAGGTTGCGCTCGGACAGGCTCGCATTGTTGCCGTCCCAATGAAGGTTCATGCCTTGCCGCGGGCGCTGGTCGAACACCGCCGGCAGGTCGGCGACGCCGATGCGTTCCTCCGGCCGCAGCGCCGCGGCCTCGGCGCCGAATTGCAGCAGCTTGTAGGGGTTGAACGTATCGACGCGGCCCGGCCCCCAGTCCGGCTGCATGTCCATCAGCGGCAGCAGGCTGGCGCGCGTCTGCAGCAGCCCCTCGCGGAAGATAGGCAGGACGCCGATCCGCCATATCAGCCTGTCCAGCGCGTCCAGTTCGACGTCTTGCGCCTTCATCGTTGCGAACAGCCGATCCGGCGCCAGCCGCGGATCGGTGGCCAGCCGGAAGACCATGCGCACGAAGCGGCCGAAATCGAGATTGTTGGAGGGCATCGCCGCGACGATCTGGGCGGCGTCGCCGGCATCGGCGCGCCAGGTTCCGGTGTGGCAGGTCGCGCAGTTCAGCCAGACGACGTCGACGCCCCGCACCTTCCTTTGCGAAATCCCAACGGGAAGGTCGCGCTTCCGGCCGTCGCCATCCTGTTCATAGAGGAAGCCGAAGGCGGAATAGTCGTCGCGGCCCTCGAATTCGTCCGGGTAGAGCGCCGGCAGCACCCTCCAGATCGCATAGGGAATGCCGCTGCTCGGTTCCGCGCCGATCGAGCCGTATTTGAAGTGCTCGACGATGTCCGGATAATGCGCAGTGCTGTTGTCGGAGATGCGCCTGAGTACGCAGATGCCGACGACCAGCGCCGCCAGGAAACCGATGAGCACGATGGCGGCGACCAGCGCGAGGAGATTGACCTTCCAGTTGCGCCGCAGGCGCCACGCCTCCACCGCAGTGACTGGTTCGCTCGCCATCTAGACCTCTGCCGGCGATGGTATGACGAGCTGCGGCTTTGCCCGGTAGATGCTCATCAGTTGGTCGATCATGGCGTCGCGGGAGGCGAAGCGCGCCTCTTCGTAGCAGCCCATCGGGTTCTCGGGCGCGTTGACCAGGCATTTGTTGCAATAGGTGCATGGCACGGCAGGCTGGTCCGAACCGGCCCGCCACTGGTCGAGCAGGTCGGGATTGGCGATCAGCGAGCGCGCAATCGCAACCGCATCGAAGGCGCCCGACCTCAGGCCCTCGCGCACCACCGATGCGGTCTGGTAGCCGCCGGTGTTGATGACGGGAATCTTCACCGCCGCCTTTATGGCGCGCGCCTCCTCGATGCTGATCGCCTCGAATGGCAGGCCCTTCTTCATGCGAAACCAGATCCAGCGGAAGATCGGCCTGAGCAGCGGATAGCGGAACAAGAGGAAGTTGCGGAAACCATGGACGCCGGAACTGATCAGCACGTCGTAGGTGACCGCCAGCACGTCGATAGGCAGGTCTCCCGGCGGGTTGAGCGGATGCGGGAAGAGCGAGCCGGTGGAGACGTGCAGCGCGTCGACGCCTGCCTGCTCGCACCATCTGGCGACCTGTACCGAATCGGCGAGCGTGTTGCCCTTGCCCTCCCATGGGATGACGTTGTTGCGCTCAATGGCGCTGAGCTTCACCTGGAGGTGAAAATCGCGGCCGACCGCGGCGCGGATCGCCGCGATTACCTCGAGCAGGAAGCGCGCGCGGTTGGCCAGCGAACCGCCATACTCGTCGGTGCGGTCATTTATCCCGGAACTCAGGAACTGGGTGAACAGGTAGCCGTTGGCGGCATGCAGTTCGACGCCGTCGAGCCCCGCCTCGCGCGCCCGCCAGGCTCCTCGCGCGAAGGCGTCAACCGTTCGTTCTATATCCGCCTTGGTCATGGCCTGGCACAGGAAGCCGTGCAACGGTTCCTTGCGGCTGGTGGAGGAGAACGTCGGCCGGTGCTGGTTGTGGATACCCGGCAGGTCCATCTGCCTGCCCGAATGGCTGAGCTGCATGATGTACTTCGCGCCGAAACTATGCACCGCCTCGCCGAGCCTGGCCCACAGCGGGATGAAGTCGTCGCGGTGCACCGTGGCATAACCGGCGATGATGCGGCCCTCCATCAGCACCGGCACGTAGGAGGAGATGATCGCGCCGACGCCGCCCTTGGCGAACTTGCATTCCCAGTTGATGCGCGTCTGCGTCAGCGAGCCGTCCTCATTGTCGAAGCGGCCCGATACGTTGGAGCGCAAGACGCGGTTCTTGATCGTGAGGTTGCGGAACCCGAGTTCCTCGAAGATCGGATCGCTCATGGCTGGGGCTCGTCCGACGATGCGCGTTCCCAGACCGCCTTGAGCAGGGCGGTCGTCCAGTCGGTGGCCGGGCAATGGCTCCAGCTCGCCGCCATGAAGGTGATGTCATCGTCGGGTTCGCGTTTGCGGGCCGCATCAAGCTCGAGGAGTGTGAGCGCACCCTCCGGCAGGTTGCCCCAGACAGTGCTCGCCGGTTTCGACCAGCGTCGCGGAACGCTCTCCGGCGCCCGCAGTGACCTGATGACGGCCGTGTCGGCCGACATGCTTTGGCGGACGCCCGGCTCCAGCCACAAGCGCCGCATCGCTGCCACGCTGCGCACCAGGCTGTGCACGGCGATTGCGGTCGCGTGGACGCCGGCCGGGTCGTTGCCGACGGCGTCGCAAAGCACGCGCCTCGACCGCCCCACCGCGCCCGTAACCGCCCACCAGAGCGCGCGCAGCGGGTTCATGTTCCTGGGCGCGGTGTCGAAGATGCACGCCGACCGCCAGGTGTGGTCGCTGGACCGATAGTCGCCGGCAAACAGCCGCCCGATGGCCTCCTGGACCAGCGGACCGAGCGCCCTGTCCTTCCGCTCTCCCCGCACATAGGCGGCCAGTTCGGCGACATGGTCGCTACCGACCGCGCCTTCCGTGACCAGTGCCCGCAACCGGCGTTGGAGGGCCATCTGCCGTTCGGCGCGATCGGGATGATTGCGGGGCGACACGGAAGGCAGCGGCGCGCTCTCGGTGCGCAGGCTGCGGCGGACGCGCCGGGAGATCCAGCGGTTGATCAGCGGACCGCCGCTCGTGAAGTCGCGGTCGAGCCTGGCGTCTGCGGAGGCTGCGGCAATCGAAACCGGATCGTCGATCCTGACGAGATCGACCAGGCCGGGGATGCGCAGCCGGCGGGTCACCTCGCCGTGCCCCGCCGCCAGGGGAAGAAGACATTGCGGACATCGCCGAAATGCGCCGCCAGTTGCGGGAAATGCCGCTCCAGAACGCTTCGGAAATTGTTGTCGCGTATCCAGTTGAATCCGGCCTGCGTATAGACTTCCGGACGGAAATCCTCGGTGAAGAAGCGATCGCTCTTCAGCCGGCGCGAGGCGAGCAGGATGAAGATGCGGAAGGCGGTATCGGAAAAGCCGAAGCCGGGCGGCGTGCCGTTGAGGCTCGAATTGCTTTCCGCCAGCGTTCCGACCAGGAGGTCGACCTTCTCGACCTCGCCATAGACCTCGCGCAACTGCTCCTGCCATTCCTTGTCATCGGTCATCTCCTCGAAGCTCGTGGGCACGAACATGCCGAGATGGCGCCGGAAAGCGCAGTAGCGCGGCACGCCGCGCTCGCGGTCGCGCAATATGTCGATGGCGGCGAGGTCGATGAAGACCGATGCGTCCTCGGCGCGCTCCGGCTGCTTCAGCGGTGCCTCCGGCATCTTGCGCAGCCCGTTGGGGAAATTGTGCAGCACCAGGGCGCCCGGATTGCTGGTGGCGAAGGAATAGAGAGCGTCTTCGAACGGCAGCTTCGCGTAGATGTCGGTCCGCACCTTGCCGCGCGTCACGCCGAAGAAGTCGGTACGCAGCACCTCCTCGTCCGTCTGGTGCCGGCGCAGCGAAAATTCGTCCGGGATCAGGCTGTGCATGCGGTAGACGGCGGTGAATTCCTCGGTGATGGCGTAGGGAGCGCCGTGGTGGTCGGCCGGCGAGCCGGGTATGCCCGACAACACCTCGCCCTCGCCGAGCCGGCCGTAGGCGTTGCTGAAATGCTCGCCGAGCAGGCCCCACCAGTTGCCGCGCATGGCAAGCCGGCCCTCGGGCGAATTCATCAGCGCCGGCGTCCATTCCGTGGTGTGTATTTTCGCCATCAGCGCCGCATTGACCAGCCGCGCCTTCTGGAAGAGCCATTCGCCCTCGGCCGCGGGGAAGTCAATGCGCAGCCGGTCGACGATCGAGTTATGTTCGCGTGCGAAGATCGTGTGCATGAGCGACAGGCCGAGCCACCAGTTGCCGTTCACGCCGGCGAGCTCCTGGCCGGGAGTCTTGTGTCCCTTGTGCAAGGGCAGAAGCCCGTCGGGCAGGATCGCCACCTTGCCGTCGGTGAGCAATTCGCCGGTTTCCGGATCGCTGCGCACCTGCAACTGGCGCGCGGGAAACGAGCCGTAGATCTGGGAGGCGTCCCACCAATGAGTCTCCCTGTTCACATAGGCGGCGGGCCGACCCTCTTCGCCCGGACGCCTTGCGTCGGGCGTCGTCTTCAGGATCGACATCCGTCCTTCCGGCCAGTCGTCGCCTTCCGGGACCGGGAACTCGTGCTTCACCGCCGGGTCGTTGTCGCCATGGCTCAGCCAGTCGTGCACCATGAACTGCAGCCAGGCGGGAGCGAGCAGGTTCAGATGCGGCACCGGGACGAATTTGCGTCGCTGCAGCAGTTTGATGCTGACCAGGCGCGGGTTGGGGTCGAGCAGCCCGGGCTCTTCCTCGCCGAAACTGTCGGGGATCGGCACGTTGCGGCCGAAGCGCGTGCCGGCCATTCCCATCCAGGGCTTACCGAGGTCGTTGTAGCTGCCGTCCGTGGTGCGCTGGCCGCGAACATCGTCCGGCGGGGTCGGCGCCTCGCGCAGCGGTGGCGTTTCCGTGTCGAAAAGATTGCGCGCGCGCATGTTGATGCGCAGACCAACCAGTGTCGGCATCGCAACCAGGAACGGCCAGCGATACCAAACACGTCTCCTGCTTGTCAGATCCGCAAAACGTCCGAGCAAGCGGTCCAGTATCGAGCCTGACATCTGTTCCCTCGTAAACAGACTTAAACTCTTATAATATCAATTTCGTACGTGTGACAGACGCAAGGTAGAACTCTAGTTAGCAATACAGCAAGGCTGTTGAGTTGAGAACCCCGACGCCAGGAAATCTTTTTTTAGAACGAAAAATGTAGTGTTTGATTAGACTTAAGTGAAAGCCGGCATGGCAACCCTGTCGGGTGGATGCAAATTCCGGAATTCGATCACTGGCGGCCGTAGTAAAGGGTTACTGTGTGCTTCGCCTCGGCGAAGAAAAGCCAGCGCTCGACGAGCATGCCTGCAAGTTGGGAGATTGTCGCGGTCAGCGCCAGGCCTGCTGACAGCCATGGCATGGCCGCTGCCCCAAAAGCTGCCGCGAGCAAAAGAAGCGGCAGTGCGAAGG
>JALYWP010000298.1 GCA_030852655.1 Pseudomonadota bacterium
GTTGGAGGCGACGATGGCCGGGTTGAGGTTTTTCGGCTCGGAATCTGCCGCTACGACCAGCCGGCCGTCCTGCCGGGCGAATGCCTTCCGGGGCAGCGCGGCGGCAGCAAGCATGGCCGTGCTCTGCAGGACTGCGCGGCGAGTGAGCGAAAACCGGGACATCGAAGGCACTCCGTGGGAAGCGGCAGCGAACTCAGCGCCGCGCCAGGGCGGGATCATGAGTTTCCGCTGGCTGCCAACCTAGCGCCAGAGATGCATTTTTGCACGGGGCCACGGCCGAGGAAATTCCTGTCAGCAATCGGCGGCGGCGCGCAAAACCCAATCGTCGCGCGGCGCCTGGCGTATTTCTGGCCTGCAGGATTTGGGGCCGGCGCCCGATGGGAGATGTTGCCTGAGGGGCGCCGGCCGGACGGGCCCGGAAAGGTCCGCCGCAGGGTGATGAAAGCACAGCAGGCGCGATTCGGATATTCCGCTATCGCGCAATAACACTCTTCCTTACGCGACCGAGGCAACGCCGGTGCGTACGTGACGCGCAGGGAGTATCGGCCGACGCCCTGGGCGTGGGGGCTTGGGTAGGGGCGCCGGCCGGAGCGGGTGGGTGGACCCGCTGGCTCGATAGCAACATTCCGTTGCGTCGCCGCCTATTCCGTGATCGCGGAAGAGGCCCCCGCTGGCTGCAAGGATGGCCGGTTTGCCTGATGCAAAGATGTCGTGAGCGGGCAGGGAAAGCTGAACCGCTGTGTGGTCGTTGCATGGGTCGCAGGGACGCCAGCCGAAGCGGCGTCCCGCGTGAATCGTATCAAAGGCAAGGCATTAAACGCGACGCCCGCTGAAGGGACGGGCGCCGCAACGAGTCCTCAGCCCTCACCCATGCCCTCGGCGGGCTTGGACGCGCTTCCTTCGCGCACCTTCCGTTCGATGCGGCTGCCGACATCCGCGTCGACGTTCTTCCAGTACTGGAAGGCGCGGCTGAGCACGGGTTCGCGCACGCCGCCGAGCAGGCTGCCGGCGACCTGGTCGACCAGTTCCGCGCGCTGCTGGTCGTTCAGCACGTTGCGCACCATGTTTCCCGGCTGGCTGAAATCGTCATCGTCCTTGCGCAGCGTATAGGCGCTGCGGACCATGGCGCCGTCGGCTTCCCAGCCATCCGCGACCGGCCCGGTCTGGTCCGTCCACTGGCGGTTCCCGCTGTTGGGGGCGTAGACCGGAGCATTGCCTGAATGGTGGTACGCCATCTGCCCGTCGAACATGTAGGTGTTCACCGGCACCTTGGGCTGGTTGACGGGGAGCTGGTGGAAGTTGGTGCCGATCCGGTTGCGCTGCGCATCATTGTAGGCGAAGGCGCGCCCGAGCAGCATCTTGTCCGGAGACAGGCCGATCCCGGGCACCGTATTGCCCGGGGAGAACGCCGCCTGCTCGATCTGGGCGAAGAAGTTCTCCGGATTGCGGTTCAAGGTCATCGTGCCGACCTTGATCAGCGGATAGTCCGCATGCGGCCACACCTTGGTCAGGTCGAACGGGTTGATGCGGTAGGTCTTGGCTTCCTCGTAGGGCATGACCTGCACCGACAGCTTCCAACTCGGGTGCTCGCCGCGTTCGATCGCCTCGAACAGGTCGCGGCGGTGGAAATCGGCATCGTCGCCGGCCACTGCCGCCGCCTCTTGGTTGTTGAAGAACGCCATGCCCTGTTGGGTGTGGAAATGATACTTGACCCAGAACTTCTCGCCGGCCGCGTTGACCCACATATAGGTGTGGGAGCCATAGCCGTTCATGTGGCGCCAGGTTCGCGGCAAGCCGCGCACGCCCATCACATATGTCACCTGATGGGCACTTTCAGGATTGCTGGTCCAGAAGTCCCACTGCATGTGATTGTCGCGCAGTCCCGAATCGGGGAGCCGCTTCTGGCTGCGGATGAAATGCGGGAACTTCATCGGATCGCGGACGAAGAAGATCGGGGTGTTGTTGCCGACAAGGTCGTAATTGCCTTCGCTCGTGTAGAACTTGAGCGAGAAGCCACGCACATCGCGCCAGGTGTCGGGGCTGCCCATCTCGCCGGCGACGGTGGAGAATCGGGCCAGCATCTCGGTGGACGCACCCTTCTGGAACAACGCCGCCTTGGTGTAGCGCGAAACGTCCTCGGTTGTTTCGAACACGCCGAACGCGCCGGCGCCCTTCGCATGCGGCTGCCGCTCGGGAACCTTCTCGCGGTTGAAATGCGCCATCTGCTCGAGGAAATGAACGTCATGGAGCAGGATGGGACCGTCCGGACCAATGGTGAGCGAATTGCGGTCGCTCGGCGCTGGCGCACCCGCACCAGTGGTCGACCCGGAGGCCTGATTGTCCCGGATTTTGATTTGGTCTGACATGGGTACCCCTTGGCGATACATAAAAACGGGTTCGATATACCTAGTTAAGGCCGCCGGCGTCGCGATTCCAGTGAACGCGGCGTCAGCAGGCCGGTGGACCGAGCGATCACGTCCGGTGCCAGCCTAACGGGTTGCCGCGATCGGCAGCGCTGCCCGGAGTATGGTCGGGATTAAGCGGCGGACGAAGAGACTTTCTTCTCTCGGGCAGGCGGGATTCGAACCCACGACCCCTTGACCCCCAGTCAAGTGCGCTACCGGGCTGCGCTACTGCCCGACAGAAGAAAGTCCCTTCTTCGTGTACTCCACGAGTCCGGACGCCGCGTCCACGACCTTGACTCAGTCAAGCGCGCTCCGAGCCGCGCCGCTCTCCGGACCGCGGAGAGCCTTAGAAGACCAAGGGTTTGAGTGCAAGGGTGAAAATTGCCGGTTTCCGTGGAAACCAACTTCTTGCCCGGGTTAACCATCGCTTCCACCGCCCGTGGCGCAACCTGCGCGCGCCGACCGCGAGACGTCAGTGCGGCAACCCGCCCGTCCACGTCTTCACCTTCTCCGCCATCGTCTTCAGATGATCGCCGGCTGTGAAACCGGAAACGGCTTTGCGCGGCCTCAGATCGTGGTCGCCGTCCTCCAGCCACAGCATTTCGATCCTTTTCGACAGGCTGTAGCCCGAGACTTCATCCCGGCTGCCGAAGACGTCGCGCGTGCCCTGGCAAATGAGGGCAGGGGTCTTCAACGTGACGAGGTGCTTCGTGCGCAACAGTTCCGGCTTGCCGGGCGGGTGGAACGGATAGCCGAGGCAGAGCAAACCCGCGATCCTGCCGGTAGCGAACAATTCGTCGGCAAGCATGCTGGCGACGCGCCCGCCCATCGACTTGCCGCCGATGACGAGCGGCCCGGACGTGCCGAGTCCCGCAACGGCGGAGTGGTATTCCGAGATGAGTGTTTCGGCGCGCGGCGGCGGCCTGCGGGCGCCGGATGCTCGCCGGCTCGCCATGTAGCCGAACTCGAAGCGCGCAACCCGGAAGTCTGCTCCTGCAAGCGCGCCGGCGATTGCGTTCATCGATGCGGAATCCATTGGCGCGCCGGCACCGTGCGCGAGCAGGATGGTGGTGGAGGCTTGCCTCGGTCCGTCGAAGAGAAAATCCATCAGCCGGCCGATTTCATCGCAAGCTGGAGGTCGATGAACTGGATGCCGCGCAGTGCGGTCCTGGCCCATCCAGACGTGCCGTCCAGATCGAGATAGCGCGCCCAAAGCCGGCGGGCTTCGGCAAGCTCGCCGGCGTCGAATTCCAGCTGCGCAAGATTGAAGACGGCATCGGCATAGTCGGGGTCGAGGCTGATCGCCTTGCGCAGATGGCGGCGGGCGGAAGCGATGCGCCCGTCATCGGCCATCATCCCCGCCAGGTTGAACCATGCCTCGACGAACGAGCCGTCGAGCTTGATCGCGCGGGCGTAGTCATGCGCGGCTTCCGAATGGCGGCCGGCGGTGCGCAGGCAATTCGCCCGGTTGAAGGCGGCCACCGCGTCGGTGGGGTCGATGGCCAGGCAGCGCTGATAGAGAGCTGCGGCCTCTTCGCATTGCCCTTCGGCCTCGGCATCCTCCGCGGCACGGAAGAGTTCCTCGAGACGGACATCGTCGGCAGTATCGAGGTCGAGGACCATCTGACCGCTGAGTTCGCTCATGCCTTCGGCGCGCACCGCGTAGATGGTCTCGGAGTCCGCGGCCCGCAGCGACAGCGCGGTGAGCGATTCGACCGGGCCGGAGCGGTGGATCGAACGTGCGATCGCGCTCCAGTTCGCCCCGCCCGCAACAAGCCCGCAATATTTCCTGGCCAGGATCAGGTCGCGGAAGGAATAAGGTTCCACGTCATGTTCGAACGCATCGAAGAGCGACAGGAAGTCGAAGAGGCGCGGCTCCAGATGCGACTGGTCGAGCAGGGATTGCCGCGTCAGTTCCGCCGGTTCGGCCAGCCTGGCGAGGCCGAGCAGACGCAGGAACCCATTCTCGCTGAAAGCCCGTCGCCCGGCTTCCGTTTCGGTGCGGTATCGCGCTTCGATATCAGCCTCTGTTGCGGTGTCGAGAAGCTTGCGGCCGAACACAATGCCGAAGGTGCGGCGCGAGACTCCGTGCGTCAGCAGTGCGCCGTGCCGTTTGACCTCTTTCGCCACCAACCGGCGCGGCAGCGCCGAAAACGCTCCGTAGGTCCCGAAAACCTTGCCGGAGCAATCGGTCACTTCTTGCCCTTGCCGGCTGCCTTGCGGCCGCCCCCGGCCGCAGCGGCCCTGGCTGGAGGCGCCTCGGCCTTGCCTTTGCTCTTGCTCCTGGCCGGCGGCTTCGACTGACCCAGGCTGGCCTTCAGCGCATCCATCAGGTTGATGACGTTTCCACGCTCGGGCGCCGCGGCGATGATCGGCTTGTGGCCCTTCAGCTTTTCGCGGATCATCTCCATCAGCGCGGCTTCGTAGCGATCCTCGTAGTTCTTCGGATCGAAGGTGGTTTCCTTCTGCTTGATCAGCGCCTCGGCGAGCGTCAGCATCTCCTGGTCGGGCTCGCCCCTCGGGATGGAGTCGAAATATGCGGCGGTGCTGCGAACTTCGTTCGGATTGCGCAGCGTGCAGACGAACATGCCGTTCTCGCGCGGGCCGATGGTTACCACGCGCTCGCGGCTCGACAGCACGAGGCGTGCGATCGCCAGCTTGCCGGATTTGCGCATGGCTTCGCGCAGCACGATGAAAGTCTCTTCGGCCATCGCACCGTCGGGCGCGAGGTAATAGGGTGCATCCTGGTAGATGACATCGACGGAATCTTCGTCGACGAAGGCCTCAATGTTCATTGTGTGGTTCGACTCGATGCGCACGGCTTCGAGGTCGGATTCATCGATGATGATGTATTGCTTGTCCTCGTATTCGTAGCCCCTGACGAGGTCGGAGCGCTCGACCAGCCCGAGCTCGGGGTCGACCGGCTTCATGTTGATGCGGTTGTGGGTCTTCTTGTGGAGCTGGTTGAAGCTGATGCGCTCGCTCGCGCTGGTCGCCGGATAGAGCCGGACCGGACAGCTCACGAGACTGAGTTTGAGGTAGCCTTTCCAGCTTGCACGGGGCGCCATGATTGTCTCCTACGCAGCAACGCAACTTACTTGATTGCAGCATGATCTTCCCCGAACGCCCCTCGTACTTTCGGGATCATGCTTTGGCGGACGATATCGGGAAATCTTTAGCAAATTCTTCAATGTCCACCCACGGGTCTCCTGAAGCCGAAAGGAGACCCGGCAGCGAAGAATAATTCAAATCTTCCGGTGCGTCGATGGATTCGAGGTCGGCCCAGGACAGCGGCGTCGATGCGGGCAGGTTGGTGCGGGCGCGCAACGTATAGGCCGCCGCCGATGTGTGGCCGCGCGCATTGCGGTGAAAATCGATGAAAATCCGGCGCTTGCGGTGGGTCTTTCCCATATTGGTGGTGAAAGTGTCGGGCTGCGCGGCGGCAAGCTGCGCGGCGATCCGGCCGGTTGCCTGGTGGACGTCCTTCCAGCCGAGCTTCGGCTTGATCGGCACGACGACATGCAGGCCCTTGCCGCCAGATGTCTTGACGAAGGGCGTCAGCTTCAGCGCTTCCAACTCGCCGCGAATGTGGAGCGCGGCCTCGACGACCTCGCGCCAGGCCACGCCCTCTCCGGGGTCGAGGTCGAAGGTGACGCGGTCGGGCTTTTCGAGCCGCCTGCGGGTCGTGCCCCATGTATGGAACTCCACCACGCCGAACTGCGCCAGCGCCAGATAGCCCTTCGCGTCCTCGACCGAGAGATAGGATTTGTCCTCGCCCTCGGAGTTCTCAAGCCGGAAGGTCGCGACCGAGGCCGGCATGCCGGTGAAGGCGTGTCGCTGGAAAAAGCAGTCCTGCGTCCGGCCCGTGGGGCAGCGAACCAGCGAGACGGGCCGGCCCATGATGTGCGGCAGCATGAAATCGCCGACGGCGGCGTAGTAGACGGCGATGTCGAGCTTGGTCGGGCCGGATTTGCCGAACAACCGCCGGGTCGGGTTGGTGACCCAGACGCTCGCCAGGTCTGTCTCGGAGATCAGCCGCTTGCGGCGGGGGGCGAGCGGGGTCGACAACTCGACGTCCCTAAGGCCCTTGAACACGGAATGCCGAAGCAGATTGTCGGAAGTGCGGTTCGAATAGTGGATGTGGGCCGACAGCACCGGCCTGACCCAGATGATGTCCTTCGGTGCGCCGACGAGCGGGGCCGCGCCCGCCCGAAGCGGCTCCAGTCTTCGATGCAGCGATTGCAGCGTGGCGCTGTCGAAGCCGGTGCCGACCTTGCCCCGGTAATGCAACTCACCGTCCTCCCACTCGCCAAGCGCAAGCGAGGCAAGCCCCTCCGCCGCCTGCGAAGTCGTATAGCCGGCGATGACGAAATCGCCGACGGCGCGCGCCTTGGTCTTGGTCCAGGTTCTGGAACGGCCGCTCCGGTAGGCCGCGGAGGCGCGTTTCGAGACGATGCCTTCGAGGCCGAGTTCGGATGCGCGCTCGTAGAGCGGTCTCCCGTCGCCTTCGACGTGGTCGCTCAGCTGGATCGCAGAACGCCCCGTCGCGTGTCCCGACAGCAACTGGGCCAGCAGAAACTTGCGCCTGACGAGCGGGGCTTGCCTGAGGTCCCAGCCATCGAGGAAGAGAAGGTCGAAGGCGTAGAAGACGAGCTTGTTGCCGGCTCCCTCCGACAGCGCATCCTGCAACAGGGGAAAGCGGCTGATCCCCTGATCGTCGAGCACGACGACCTCGCCGTCGATGATCGCCTCGCGGCAGGGCAGTTCGCGCAAGGCATCGGGAAGATCGCCGTAGCGCTTTGTCCAGTCGAGCCCGCTGCGCGTGATCAGCCGCACCGCGCCGTCCTCCACATGCGCGATGGTGCGATAGCCGTCGAACTTGATCTCGTGCAGCCAGGCATCCTTGGTGAGCTTACCGTCTGGTGGGTCACGCACCTGGGTTGCCAGTTGCGGCTCGACGATGCGGGGCGGCTCGGCCCGCCTCGCACCCTGGACCGAGCCGGGTCTTATGCGCGCCGGTTTTGCAACCGGCTTCGGCGCCTCGACCAGTTCCTCGATGCGGCGGCCGGATTTCACGCTTTCCGGCCGTTCAATCAGGATGTCGGTATCGGTGTTGGCCGCAGGGTCGCGCTCCTTGAACAGCAGCCAGTTCGTCTTGCCTCGATCTTCCGGCTTGCCCTTCAGCCGCGCCAGCATCCAGCCGCCGTTCAGTTTCTCGCCGGCGAGGCGAAACTTGAACGATCCGCTCTCCAGGCTTTTGTCGATGTCGTCCATCGGCGCCCAGGTGCCGGTGTCCCATACGATCATCGGCCCGCCGCCATATTCGCCCTTCGGGATCACGCCTTCGAAGTCGACATATTCCAGCGGATGGTCCTCGGTCTCGACCGCGAGGCGCTTGTCGGCGGGGTTGAGAGAGGGGCCTTTCGGAACCGCCCAGCTTTTCAGGACATCGCCGACCTGAAGACGCAGATCGTAGTGGTCTGCCGTCGCATGATGCTTGTGCACGACAAAGCGGTTGCCGGCGTCGGCGAGCGGCGTGCCGGCCGGCTCCGGTGTCTTGGCGAAGTTTCGCTTGGCGCGATAGGCTTGCAGTTTGGCCATGGCGCGACGCTAGAAACTGCGGCGCCATTTGACAACGGCTCGTCGTCGGTCAGGCCGGATATGCCGCGTCGTGGCGCAGAGTCCGCTGATGGCGGGATTCGAGCGCGATTGCCCCCCAGACGAGGCCGATCAGCAGGTAGAAGTGCCGCCAGTGGTCGGTGTCGATGACAGTGCCGAGCGCCACATGGCCGAGGAAGACGACATAAGCGCAAAGCAGGAAAGGCTGCCACGGCCGGTTGCGGAAGAGGATGCGGAAACCGGCAGCGATCGTCCAGCCGACCATGATCGCCCAGCAGGCGAAGCCCAGCCAGCCATAGTCGAGCAGCGCTTTCAGCCAGATATTGTGCGTGTCCTCGCCGAGCAATTGGCCGAAGACCAGCGGGCCAATGCCGAACGGATGCTCCATCGCCATCTGGAGGCCGATCGTGTAGCGCGCGAAGCGGCCGAGGCGCGCTGAATCGTAGTCCTGGGCAAGCTGGGCGCGCTCGGTCAGCATGTCGGCGACGCCCGGTATCTGCAGGACGACCAGGAAGGCGGCCATGAGCAGCGCCACCGCGGCGATGCTCATGGCGACGATGCGCAGGCGGAACCTGCCGCTGTTGCTTTGCAGGAAGAGCGCGGCGGTCAGCATGATCGCCGCCGCGCCGAACAGGCCCCAGGCGCCGCGCGAGTAGGAGAAGAAGATGCCGGCGACGACGATGAGCAGCGGCACGGCGTAGAGCATCATCTTTGCCGGATTGCCTGTCAGCACCAGGTAGAGCAGGTAGATGCCCGGCAGCGCCAGGAACGGGCCGAACACGTTCGGGTCCTGGAACGCGCCGGCGGCTCGCCCGAACTTGGTGAACATTTCCGCGCCCGGCATCAGCCCGAAATAACCGACGATGCCGAGCGTCGAGGTGACGACGGCCGCCGCGACCCAGGCCCGGAAGATCACCCGGTAGAGCGAGGGCTGCGCCTCGGTGACCGCGGCGAAGAACACCGCAGTGAAAGCGAGGAACAGCGACACCGCGAGATAGAGCGGCGTGTCCATCAGGTTCGACATCTGCGTCATCGAGATCATGCCGCCGATGTTGAAGAGCACGAGGAGGACCACCAGCGGAGCGATGGCGCGCGAGATGCGCAGGCCGAACAGCGCCCAGATGGCGATCAGCCCCGCCATGTAGATTTCGTATGGGGCAGGCTCGCGGATGACGAAGCCCGAGAGGAAGACGCCGAGTGCGACGACCGCCGACGAGATCAGCGCGACGAGCTTGGCGTTGACCGCTCCGGCCGGCAGTTCCTGTGCAACGGCACTCAATAGGCGTTTTCCGTATCGAGCAGGCGGATCGGCGTCAGGAACAGGATCTTGAGATCGAACCAGAGCGACCAGTTCTCGATGTAGTGGAGATCGTATTCGGTGCGCTTCCTGATCTTTTCGTCGGTGTCCATCTCGCCGCGCCAGCCGTTGATCTGCGCCCAGCCAGTGACGCCGGGCTTGACGCGATGGCGGGCGAAATAGCCGTCGACGACCTCGTTGTAGAGGAGGCTGTGCGACTGCGCGGCCACGGCGTGCGGACGCGGCCCGACCAGCGAAAGCGAACCGAACAGCGCGTTGAAGAACTGCGGCAGTTCGTCGATCGAGGTCTTGCGGATGAAGCGGCCGACGCGTGTGACGCGCGGATCGCCCTTGGTCACCGGCCGGATCGCGGTCGGATCGGCCTGGTCGGTATACATCGAGCGGAACTTGTAGACCTCGATGACCTCGTTGTTGAAGCCGTGCCGTTTCTGCTTGAAGAGCACCGGCCCCTTGCTGTCGAGTTTGATGGCGATGGCGGTCGCGATCATGACCGGCGAAAGCAGCACGATGCCGATCAGGCTGAAGATGACGTCGAAGGCGCGCTTGGCGACTGAATCCCAGTCGTTGATCGGCTTGTCGAATATGTCGAGCAGCGGCACCGAGCCGATGTAGGAGTAGGAACGCGGGCGGAACTGGAGTTGGTTCGAATGCGCCGAGAGACGAATGTCCACCGGCAGCACCCAGAGCTTCTTCAGGAGCGAAAGGACGCGCGTCTCGGCCGTCAACGGCAGCGACACGATCAGCATGTCGATCCGGGCGATGCGGGCGAACTCGATCAGTTCCGAGATGGTGCCGAGCTTCGGATAGCCTGCGACGAGGGGAGGCGAGCGGCGGTCGTCGCGGTCGTCGAATATGCCGCAGATGCGTATGTCGTTGTAGGGCTGTTGTTCGATCGAACGAATGAGCGCCTCGGCTGACTTGCCGCCGCCGACGATTACTGCGCGCCGCTCGATCCGGCCGTTGCGCGCCCAGCGCTTGATCAACCGCGCGAGCACCAGACGCGGTGCCACCAGCACCAGCAGCCCCGCCGCGAACCAGCCGGCGAACCAGACGCGCGAAAAATCGTCGGCGAGCTTCAGGAAGAAGGCCGCCACCGCAAACAGAGCCAGGGTTCCCGCCCAGACCGTCGCGAGGCGCGTGAAGTTGGGCACCGGACGCATCAGCGCGGGAAGCTGGTAGCTATCGGTGACATCGAGGAGGATGACTGCGATCAGCGATGCGCCCGCGATGACCACGGGATAGTGCCAGTCGAGGACGGTGCCGAGGCCGACATAATAAATGAACAGCGTTGCGCCGGAGGCGATCAGCAGCACCAATTCGACGAGGCGCAGCACGCCGCTGACCATAATCGGGGACATGGTGTCGCGCCGGTACTGCGCGGCCACCTGCTTGGCGGTTTGGTTGAGCTGCCCAGCCTTGCCCGACGCCTGGCTCTCGCTGCCGACTTCTTGCTTGCGCACGGCTTCAAGCGAGAAGCGGTGCGGCGGCTCTATCCTGTTCATGGCTGTTGCCGACCTGTGCGTTCAGCATTCCGTTAGCAGAAGATAGCTAAGAAAGCCTTGAATGCGGTTGTCGGATTCGAGTGGAGCAGGCGCCTGTCAGCGCCTGAGCGCAGCGAAATAGGCCTTCTCGATCTCGGCCGCCATGACGTCGGCGCCGAAGCGTGCCTTGAGTTCGGCCGCGTCGGGCATGGTCGCGGCGAAGGCGGCCGGCTCGGAAAGCGCGTCGGCCATCTTTGTGGCAAGCTCGCCGGCGTCCGGACGCACGATTGCGGGTGACCCGCCGCCGAATATTTCCGGTATGCCGCCGACCGCCGTGGCTATCATCGTCTTTCCGGCGGCCAGCGCTTCGAGCACGATGTAGGGCATTGCTTCCGCCCGCGACGGCACCACGACGATGCCGGCGAGGGCGAATGCCTGCCTGGCGGGCATGGGATCCATGAAGTCGACGCGGTCTTCGAGACCGAGCCGCCGGACCTGCGCTTCATAACGGGGCAGGTGCTCGCCGCCGCCGACCATGGCTGCCGTGACCTTGCGGCCGAGCCGCATCTCCACCTGCGCCAGCGCATCGATGAAGAGGTCGGGCCCCTTCAGGTCGCGCATCATGCCTATATAAAGAAAATCGGCGGCACCTGGCGCCGCCGCGACTCTTTCGAATTCGGCCTCGCGCAGGCCGTTGTAGACGAGCCCGCTCGGACGATTCGGCTCGCCGACCTTGCGATGGAAAGCGGCGCGTTCATATTCCGAGACGAAGAGGATGTAGTCGGTGAAGCGCGCCATCAGCCGCTCGAGCGCGAAGAACAGCCTTCCCGTCGCGGTCCTCTCGTCGTAGTGCAGGCTTCCGCCATGCGCTGTGTAGAGGCGGGCTACGCGATACCTGAAAACCCGCAACAGTGAGCCGAACATGCGCGAATAGACGCCGCCCTTGGCGCCGTGTCCGTGCAGAATGTCCGGCTGCAATTCCTTGATGATCCTGTAGGCGCGCAGCGCCGCGGCGATGTCGCCGGGGCCAATATGGCGCTGCATCGGCGTGCGCGAAACGCCGAGCGCAAGGCTCGGCAGCAACGCCTCGAACTGTCGTTCCTCCAGATCGCCGCCCGTCGTCGAATCACAGACGATGCCGACAAGATGGCCGGCGGCCGCCTGGGCCTCCGCCAGGTCGCGCACATGCCGGAAAATGCCACCGACCGGTGACCGAAAGCAGTGGACTATCCGCAAATTCCGGGGCACGGCCTGCCTGCTATCAGTCAGAAGAGGCGTTCGCGGACATAGACGGTGTCGCCCGGCAGAAGCGGGTCGGATGTGCGTACGCGGCCCGTTATGACCTTTCCGTTGATGACGCGGGTGATGTCGGCGCTGCCCTGGTTGGCGCGGGGCGAAAAGCCGCCGGCAACCGCGATCGCCTTCTGGACCGTCAGGCCGGGTACATAGGAGTACTGGCCGGCGGCGCCGACCTCGCCCATGACGAATATGGGACGGTAGCGGTCGACCTCGACCGATACGTCAGGATCGCGCAGGTAGCCCTCACGCAATCTGGCCGCCAGCGTGCTTTCGATCTCCTTGACGGTATGGCCGCGCGCCGGCACCGAGCCGACGAGCGGGAAGGCGAAATAGCCGGACTGGTCGATGCTGTAGGTGTTGGTCAGGCCTTCCTGCTCGAATACGGTAACCCGGATGCGGTCGCCTGCGCCGAGGCGATATGGCTGGGTGAGCATCTCGTGGAATGCCGCGGGGGCAGGGCGATAGCCCGAGCAGCCTGAAAGCATCAGCCCGGCCAGCAACGCGTGGGAGATGAGAGAAAGCCTCTTCATGGACGGACGCGTACCTTCGACTGGCTGCCGGATGCGTGCCCGGCAGGCTTTTGATCTGCGCCCCGTTATCATCCTGTTAGGGTTAATGGCCGGTAAAGCCTGCGGGAGTTTTCGCCTCGAAGCAGGCGTCCGGCAAGGGTACCCGGTACGGAAGGTCCATTTCTTAACTGCTGGGTTACCATAGTTGTTTACGATGCATTTCCGACAGTTCGGAGCAGGGATGCATGTCAGGCGTACAGTCATCGGCCAGCGACATCGACGTCGACCTCGGCAGGCTTTTCGGCAGCCTCGCCATGCGCTGGAAGCGCATATTGTCCATCGCGCTGGCGGTCACCGCACTTGCGCTGCTTTTTGTCTGGTTCGCGACGCCGCACTACAAGGGTGAGACGCGCATCCTCATCGAGACGCGCGAATCGATCTTCACCCGGCCGCAGCAGAGCGGCGAGGGCGACCGTCCCTTGCTCGACGAGGAGGGCGTCACCAGCCAGGTCCAGGTGATCACCTCGACCGACCTGCTGAAACAGGTCGCGGTCGAACTCGAACTGGCGCGCCTGCCGGAGTTCGACGAGGCGGCGGACATGTCGATCCTGTCACGGCTGCTGATCGTCGCGGGCCTCAGGAGCGATCCCAACGAGATTCCGCCCGAGGAGCGGGTGCTGAAGGCCTTCCGTGAGAAGCTGAACGTCTATCGCGTGGAGAATTCGCGCGTCATCGTGATCGAGATGTCGTCACAGGATCCGAAGCTCGCCGCCGCGATCCCGAACGCATTGGCCGACGCCTATATCGCCGCGCAAGGGGCAGCCAAGAGGCAGTCCAATTCCGAAGCCACCGACTGGCTCGAACCCGAGATCGCCAACCTCTCGAAGCGGGTGAAGGAAGCCGAATCGCGCGTCGCGGATTTCCGCGCGCAGTCGGGTCTTCTGATCGGCCAGAATGATGCCATCCTGGCCACGCAGCAGCTTTCCGAACTCTCGACCGAACTGTCGCGGGTGCGCGCAAACCGCGGCGCGGCGGAGGCAAATGCGGAAAGCGTGCGGGCGATCCTGAACAGTGGCGCATCGCTCGACGCCCTGCCGGAAGTGCTGTCTTCGCCGCTGATCCAACGCCTGCGCGAGCGTGAGGTGCAACTCAAGGCCGACATCGCCGACCTGTCGACCACACTGCTCGACAA
This sequence comes from Pseudomonadota bacterium, assembly GCA_030852655.1. Classification (GTDB taxonomy): domain Bacteria; phylum Pseudomonadota; class Alphaproteobacteria; order Rhizobiales; family Rhizobiaceae; genus Mesorhizobium_K. The sequence continues at coordinate 13,824 of JALYWP010000298.1, forward strand.
CCATCCGCGCATCCGCGCCTTGCGCTCGCAACTCGCCGATCTCGACAGGCAGATACGCACCGAAGCCGAGAACGTCCTGAAGGCGCTGGGTTCCGAGGCGAACGCCGCGCAGATGCGCGAGAAGCAGCTCATCGCGGACCTCAACGAGTTGAAGGCCGAATCGGCGCGCGCCGGCGAAGAACAGGTGGAACTGCGGGCTCTGGAGCGCGAGGCAAACGCACAGCGCGAACTGCTGGAATCCTACCTGGCGCGCTATCGCGAGGCCTCGTCGCGCAGGGACGGCAACTATCTTCCGGCCGATGCCAGGATATTTTCCCGCGCGATCGTTCCAGCGGAGCCCTACTTCCCAAAACCGCTGCCGATCGCCGGCGCCGCCTTTGTCGGCTCGCTGCTGGTCATGGCGATCGTCACGCTGCTTCAGGAGCTGTTTTCCGGCCGCGCCATGCGCCCCGCTGCCGGCTCGCGGCTGCGGGACGACACCGAAGCCGCAGAATCCCACGCCAAGCCAGTTGCCGCTGAAGCGACAGGGCGAGAAGAACCACACGGGCCGGCGAGCGCGGAGTCGGCCGCCATTGAGCCTGTCGTCATAGAGCGGGCAGGCGGCGAGTCGGTTGCCGTCGAGCCGGAGCCGGAGATCGCAGCCGCCGCGGAAGAAGTCCCAGCTGTTCCCGTCGAGCCGAAGCCCGCGCTTGCCGAAGAGATGGACCTGTCCAGGCCGGCCGTGGCCGTTCCGGTCTTCACCGACATCGTGCCCGCGCCAGGCGCGATCGAACCCGCCAGGCATGGGCCGTTGCCGGAGATGAAGGTCGAACGCGAATCCTTCAGCGAGGCCTGGGCAAGACACAGGCGGATCATGGATGCGGCAAAGCATGAAGCGGTCTTGGGCCAGCCGACCGAAGACCATCCGGACGAAGCCAGCGAGCACGCACACGACAAAGCCGAGCATGATGAAATCCGGGAGGAATCGACCATGCGCAATCCGTTCGCAAGCAGGAAGCCGGCTCCGGGACCAGAGGAAACAGAGCCTT
>JALYWP010000320.1 GCA_030852655.1 Pseudomonadota bacterium
CCGGTGATGACGAAGGCGACGCCGGGCTTCCCCGAAGCCCGCGCATAGCCATCGGCCATGAAGCCCGCGCCCTGCTCGTGGCGCGGCGTGACGTGGCGTATCTTCGAGCCGGCGAGCCCGCGATAGAGTTCCACCGTATGGACGCCCGGAATACCGAACACCGTATCGACGCCATGCGCTTCGAGCAGGCTGATCAGCGCCTCGCCGAGCGTCGTCATGCCCGCCACACCGGTCTGGTCAGGCAGGTCGGCCCGCCTTCGCAGGCGATGCAGAGCGCATCGGCCTCGAATGTCTGCACCCGGCAGCCGGCGGCTTGCATCGCGGCAGCTGTCTTCGGGAAACCGGCGACGGCGATCACCTCGCGCGGCGCGGTCGGCAGCACGTTGAGGCTCAAGCCAAAACTGTCGTGGAATTCCTGGGCGTCGCCTTCGACGAGCCTTATGCCGCGCGCCCTGAGCAACTGATAGAAGGCGGCGGGCAGGAGCGGCGAATGGACCAGCGCCAGATCGTCGGCCAGCGGGCTGATCACCGACATCAAATGCAGGCAGGCTTCCTCGCCGTGCCACAGCGGCAGGTCGAAACCGAGCACCTCGATGCCGTGCGGGGCAAGCAGCGCCGCCATCTGGCTTATGCCGGCCTCGTTGGTCCGGACGCCGCGTCCGATCGCCAGCGTGCTCGCGTCGACCCAGACGCAGTCACCGCCCTCCACCGTTCCCGGCGCCTCGATGCGGCCGAGAATGGGCACGCCCATGCGACGGTATGCCACTTCGTGCAGGTCGGGCTCCGCGCGCCGCAGCGCCTTGCCCATGGAAAGGATGATCGCGCCGCTGTCGGTCGATAGCGAGGGATCATGCGTGAACACGGAATCGGCGAGCCCGTCATCCTGGTCGGTCAGCCATTCGACCTCCGCCCCCGAGGCCGCGACGAGGGCGGCGAAGGCCTCGTGCTGGCTGGCGGCGCGGGCCGGGTCGAAACCCGGTCCATAGTGCCATTCAGCAGGCTTCGCACGGCGCATGGCGCTTGCCGCCGAACGCATCAGCACACGTTTCATCGGCGCCGCCATGGACTGCGCGCCGTAGCGTTGATGCATCTGGATGTTCATTCCGTCCTCCGGTCAAACCGAAAAACAGCCAATAAACATGCCGCATGGATACCCGCAAGGGCCACAGAAGGCGGGTTGACGGCGGCAAGCCGGCCGGTCCATCCTGCCAATGGTGGAGCGTTGCGACAGGGTGATGGGCAAGAAAATTCCAAAGGCGGCAAAGCCAGGCGCAGGTCGGCCGACGTGACGCAGGCTGACGTGACATCGGTTAGCGCCAGGCATGCGCCGAACGGCGCGGCCGAAGCGATCCACATAGAGGATTTGCACAAGAGATTCGGCGAACTGCATGTGCTGAAGGGCGTATCGCTCTCGGCGCGCGACGGCGACGTGGTCGCCATCATCGGCGGTTCGGGCTCCGGCAAGTCGACGCTTTTGCGCTGCATCAATTGCCTGGAGAACCCGACCAGCGGGCTGATCCGCGTCAATGGCGAGGAGATCAAGCTGAAGGCCGACAGCCACGGCCACACGGTGCCAGCCGACCGCCGCCAGATCGAGCGCATCCGCTCGAAGCTCGGCATGGTGTTCCAGAGCTTCAACCTGTGGAGCCACATGACGCTGATCGAGAACCTCATCGAGGTGCCGATCCACGTGCTCGGCGTCAAGCGCGACGAGGCGATCGCCAATGCCGAGCGGCTGCTCACGCGTGTCGGGCTGGCCGAGAAGCGCGATGTTTATCCGGCCTTCCTGTCTGGCGGCCAGCAGCAGCGCGGCGCGATCGCGCGCGCGCTCGCCATCGATCCGCGTGTCATGCTGTTCGACGAGCCGACCTCGGCCCTCGATCCGGAACTGGTCGGCGAGGTGCTGAAGGTGATCGGCGACCTCGCGCAGGAGGGCCGGACCATGATACTCGTCACCCACGAGATGAAGTTCGCCCGCAACGTCGCCACCCACGTCGTCTACCTTTACAACGGCCTGGTCGAGGAAGAGGGGCCGCCGGAGGCGATATTCGAGGCGCCGCAGTCCGAGCGGCTGAAGCAGTTCCTCCGCAACGTCCATTAGCGTGCGGATCGGGAAGCACCGAGAACAAGCAAAACAACCGGGAGAATGGTAATGCTGAAAACTCTGAAAATCGCCGCGGCGGCAATGCTGCTTGCCGCTTCGGGCGCGGCAATGGCGAATGCCGAGCCGCTGAAGGTCGGCTTCTCGCCCGAGGCCTATCCGCCCTTCTATGTCGCCGATGCCTCCGGCAACTGGACGGGATGGGAAGTCGAGATCGCCAACGCGATCTGCGCCGAGGCGAAGTTCGAATGCGAGCTGGTGCCGATCCCGTGGGACGGTCTCATCCCCGCGCTGACCACCAGGAAGATCGACGCCATCATGAACTCGATGTCGATCACAGCCGAGCGCCAGAAGTCGATCGACTTCTCCGACAAGTACTACAACACGCCGACTGCCGTCGCCGGTCCCAAGGGCGAGACCTTCGAGGCGACGCCCGAGGGCCTGAAGGGCAAGATCATCGGCGTGCAGGTTTCGACCGTGCATGCCGACTACGTGAAGAAGCACTTCACCGAGGCGGCCGAGATCAAGGAATACCAGACCCAGGACGAGGCGAACCAGGATCTTGCCGCCGGGCGCATCGACGCCACCCAGGCCGATTCGATCGCGCTCGACGCCTTCCTCGAGTCCGAGCAGGGGAAGGCCTGTTGCGACCTCAAGGGCTACGTGGCCGAAGATCTCGAAATCCTCGGGCCGGGCGTCGGAGCGGGCCTGCGCAAGGAGGACACCGCCATCAAGGAGCGCATCAACGCGGCCATCAAGGCGATCCGCGACAACGGCAAATACGACGAGATCACCAAGAAGTATTTCAGCTTCGACATCTACGGCAGCTGATACGGGCTTGCGTCGGTCGCGTCGCGATATGGCGCGGCCGACGTCATTGCGTCGATGGCGATTCCGGAAAGTGACCCCGGTCGCCATTCGGAACTGCGGCAAACAATGAATTCTGGCCTGCTCACGGCTTCGATGAGACGCTGAGGGCAGGTCGAGAGGGGGACGGCGAACACACCCTTTCGAGTGGTGTCGCCGCGCATAACGGGAACGAACAGATCGAAGCGATCATCCTTCAGCTCTCGCAGTCGAGCATCTTCGACCTGCTGGCCTTGAGCCCGCCCGGCTGGGGAGGCAATCTCCTGCGCGGTCTCTACAATTCCGTCCTGATCGCCGCCGGCGCCTATAGCATCGGCATAATCTTCGGCATAGGCGGGGCGTTCGGCAAGCTCTATGGTGGGCCGATCCTGCGCGACCTGCTCGGGCTCTACACGACCATCGTACGCGCCGTGCCTGAACTCGTGCTGATCCTGATCCTCTATTTTGCCGGCACCGACCTCATCAACCGCCTGCTCGAAGCCCTCGGCTACCAGCGCATCGACATCAACGGGCTCGTCGCCGGCATTTGCGTGCTCGGCGTCGTGCAGGGCGCCTATTCGACCGAGGTGATCCGCGGCGCCATCCTGGCCATCCCGCAGGGGCAGATCGAGGCGGCGCGCGCCTACGGCATGGCGCCATGGCTGATGCTCAGGCGGGTGACCCTGCCCGCCATGCTGCCCTTCGCGATTCCCGGCCTCGCCAACCTCTGGCTCATCGCCACCAAGGATACGGCGCTGCTCGCCATCGTCGGCTTCAATGAACTGACGCAGGAGACGCGCACGGCAGCCAGCACGACAAAAGCCTACTTCACCTTCTTCTTGGCCGCCGGCGCGCTCTATCTCGCGATCACCCTGTTCTCCAACGTCATCATCGCGCGCATCGAAAAATGGGCGCGCCGCGGCATGTATGCGGAGACGCACTGATGACGGCGCAGAGCCCCACGCACGGTCTCGTCGACAGCGCCGCCCGTGCCTCGCTCTGGCTGCAGCCGCACCGCATCGTGCTGATTGCGATCGGGCTTGCGATGGTGGTCTGCGCGGCGCTGTTCATGCGCTGGGACTGGCTGCCGAATTATTACGGCCTCGCGCTGCAGGGCATCTGGCGCACGCTGTGGATCCTCGCCGTCACCGTCGTCCTGGGCTTCATGCTCGCCGTTCCGATCGGCCTTGTGCAGGTCACCGGGCCGCGCTGGCTGTCCTGGCCGGCCTACTGGTTCTGCACCGTCATCCGGGGCACGCCGCTGCTCCTGCAGCTCTGGTTCCTCTACTACGGGCTCGGCTCGCTGTTCCCGCAATATCCGTGGATCCGGGAATCCTTCCTGTGGCCCTATCTGCGCCAGGCCTGGCCTTACGCGGTGCTGTCGCTGACGCTCTCCTACGCCGCCTATGAGGGCGAGGTGATGCGCGGCGCCTTCGCCGGCGTGGCGCGCGGCCAGCTCGAGGCGGCGCGCGCCTACGGCATGAGCCGCTGGAAGGTGTTCCGCCGCATCTGGCTGCCGCAGGCGTTCTATCGCGCCCTGCCGACGCTGACCGGCGAGACGGTGCTCCAGCTCAAGGCGACGCCGCTGGTGGCCACGATCACCGTCGTCGACATCTATGCCGTCGCCTCGCGCGTCAGGCAGACGACCTTCATCGTCTACGAGCCGCTGCTGCTGCTCGCCGTCGTCTATCTTTGCATTACCGGCATTCTGGTGTTTGCTTTCCGCAAGCTCGAGGCGCGCATACCCAACCGCCTCGGATAACAGTCGCTGCGACAGAGGTTCTGACCATGGCTGATACCGTCCGCCTGAACAGTGCCGAGGCGATCGCATTGTGTGAACGGGCTGCTCGCGCGGCGGGCGCCAGCGAGGAGACGGCCAGCGCTCTCGCGCAGGCTTCCGTCGCCGCGGAAGCGGGTGGCCTCCACGCCGTCGGCCTGTCGCACTTCATCGACTATCTCGATTCGCTGAAGGCCGGACGCATCGACGGCCATGCCGAGCCGGTGGTATCGCGCCCGTCGCTTGCCGTCTACCACTCGGACGCCAGGGGCGGTGCTGCCCATACCGGCTTCGACCGCGTTTTCGCGGATCTTGAAAAAGCCGCGCGGCTGTTCGGCGTCGCGATCTTCGCGCAGAAGAACGCCTTCACCTGCGGCGAGCTCGGCTATTTCACGAGCCGGCTGGCGGAGGAGGGCCTCGTCGCCTTCGCCGCCACCAACGGACCGGCGCTGCTCGCCGGCGCCGGCGGCACCAGGCCGGTCTATTGCACCAACCCGATGTCGTTCGCCGCCCCCGTCGCGGATAGCGTGCCGCTGGTCATCGACCAGTCCTCCAGCGCCACCGCCTTCGTCAACATCCGCAAGGCAGCGCAAGAGGGACGCGATATTCCCGAGGGCTGGGCACTTGATGTCTTCGGCAAGCCGACCAC
>JALYWP010000347.1 GCA_030852655.1 Pseudomonadota bacterium
CGCGACGTCTTCATCCGCAAGCCGATGGTGCCGGTGCTCGACCGCTGCATCCGCGTCAGCGTCGGCCTCGACCACGAACTCGACATCCTGGCCGAGGAGATGCCGAGGGCGGTGGGGGCGGCGCGGGGGTGAACTGAGTGGCTCACCCTATCTATACGAACGATATCGGTTGGAGTTCCAGGACGTCTCTCTCCGTAGTCGTCCGAATCGTTCGCTGAATAGCAAAGTAGTAAGGGCCTGGGAGCGCCTTCACTATTTTGACGGAAATCGGGAATTCGTCCGGATAGATGTCATCCTGGCTCGCCGGCTGCTCGATCAGGATGGTGTAATATTTCGCATCTGGTTCGCCGTAACCGTTGCGCTGCCGTACCACGATGACTGCACGCAGGCCTGCTGTGTCCAGGCCGGTCCCACTCAGTATTACATCCCGCGCAGGACCGCCGATTTCGAACCTGTCGACATTTGTCGCCTTCAGGTCGAATGGCAGCGCAATATCCGCCGGCTGGCCTTTGGCCCCGCCCCTCCTGCCGCTGGAGCCTCCTTTCTCGCCGGTCGAATCCCTCGTCGGGGCATGCCCCTTCCGAGGCGCTCTTTTCTGGACGGCCTTCGGGGCGACTGCTGCTTGTTCCTTTGCCATGAGTGTCTCCTGAAAACCTTGGTTACTCGGTGCCGCCGCGGCGAGGCATCCAGCCGCTGGAGCGACCCATCACGCCGCTGGACCGGCCGCCGCTCGACCGACCGCCACTCGACCGCCCACCGCTGGAGCGTCCTCCACTGGAACGTCCGCCGCTCGAGCGACCGCCACTCGCTTCCTCGTCCAGTTCCATATCGAGCAAGATATGCTCCAGCGTTCCCGTCTCGACGTCGAAGCGCATCGAGAAGTCGCCCTTGTCATAAACCCACACCTTCATATCCATCGAGAATGAACCCGACTGGCGACCCAGACCGGTCCTCGATATCCGTCCCGGCGACCGTGCGAGTCGCTTCAGATCGTCCAAGACCGGTCCGGGCGCATCGGGATCCTGCCCGGACCCATGTACGAGGAAAAGGCTCGGACGTGTCAGTTCATAGAGGCAGCCCTCGAAGGAGAACGCATAGATTCGGGCCAGATCAGCCTTGTCGTTACGGACCTGGCGATTCAAGAAATTGTTTTTACCGTTCGATGGGGGCCTGGCGCCATCCTCGGGGTCGATTTCCCCCACGACCCGCAGATCGCTAACCAACCGACCAAAGAGGTAGACTGCCGATACGTTCAGAATGCTTTCTCGCACTCCGCCTGGTTTCTTAGCCATTCAAGCACCCTCCATCGTTGCCGCTTACATATTCCTCCGAAGCAGGTAGCTCTCCCGATAGCTCATCCTCGGAAGCCTGAAGTAGTCCTTCGGCAGCACCGTGCGCCTTGACGGCAGGCGGTTGCGCCGCTTGGGCTCGAAGCGCGGGCCGGCGTGCAGGATGCCGATGCCGCGCCGCTCGAAATTGCGGTCGATGATGTCGGCGTAGCGGCCGCCCGTCGCGCGCTCGTCCACCGCGAGCAGGGCGTCAGCGACGTCGCCGTAATCGAGGAAGTCGGGATCGAGTTCCCACAGCATATCGGCGAGATAGGTTCCGACGATGTCGCGTGCATCGACCAGCGCCTCGGCGAAGCCTGCTGCGCCTTTGTCATAGGCGCGGTCGAAAGCGCCCTGTAATTCGCCCGAATCCTCACCGCCGAACTCGACCGTTTCGGCAAGCTCCTCGACCGCGGGCGAGATCAGGCCACGGTCGAGCAGACTTTCGTGGAATATGTCGGCCAGTGTATCGAAGATCGCGCCGGTCAGGGGCTCCGACAGATCGTGCTCGTTCCTGTATCCGTCGACGAACTCGTCCATCGTATGGGTGTTGTTGGCCGTGCGGATCTGACGCTGGCCGGGGAACTCCGAGAAGCGGGCGATGCGGTTCGACAGATAGAGATTGCCGCGCGTCTCATCGAGCACCTGGTCGATGACCGACGGGAAATGCATGGCGGCGATCAGCGACACGCAGTCCGCAAAGGCCTCCTGGAACCCCTCATATTCGGGAAACTCGGTATTGTCTCCAGGCACACCGAGGATGCTGTAGGTGAAGGCGTGACCAACCTCGTGCGCGATCACGTCGAAATCGAGGGTGAAAGGCAGCACGCTGCCGTCAGCCTCGAACTGGCTTCCGATTTCGAGGAAGCCGTAGCCATATTGCGCATTGTTCCACTGCGGCAGGATGGAAATCTCGAGCCGGTCGAAATCGTCCCTGAAATGCCATTCGAGCGGCTCGCCCAGATATTTTTCCCACACGTCGAAGGTAAAACGCGCGCAGCCGAATGCATGCGCCGCCTCGAAGCCCTCCATGCCGGGCTGCAGATAGTCGAAATTGCCGTGGGCGTCGGGGATGGCCGGCGGAAAGGCGTCGCGGTTCCAGGGCGGCATGTAGATGAAGGGCGTGCCGAGCGGTGCCCGGTTCATGCCGTAGGGCCACTTCTTGCCGACCGGCTCGATCACATACATGCGCTCGTCTTCGGGGCCGGGTCCGACGCTGCCGAGCGGCGACGAGACGATCACGACCTCGGGCTCGGCGTCCGCCACCGCAAAGGGAGGCTGCGCGAAAAGCCTGAACCGTGTGCCCATGAGAACCCCACGACCGCCGCAAGCAGAACAACAGTAAAGGAAAAAGCGGACTTTGACCAGTATTGCGCGAAACCACCCGTTTTGCTCGTCGGCGCAACAGTTCTATTTTTGCGAAAGTTCTATCAGCTTGCCGTAACGTATGTGGCTGCGGATGGGATCGAGATCGGAATCGTTCAGGAACCAGTGCTTCATGTCGAGCCCGACCTGCGGCAGCCACGCCTCCAGCACTTCCATCGCCCGCTCGATCTCGCCCAGTTGCGAATAGGTGCAGGCGGCGTTGTACTGGACATTGGTATCCGCGGGGTCGGTCGCCAGGGAGTGAGCCAGCCATTCAAGCGCCTTGTCACGCTCGCCGAGGAAGGCGAGCGCGATCGCGCAGAGACACCCGGCATTGGCGTTTTCCGGGTGCAGCCTCAATTCGTCCTCCGCCTTCCTGATGCCGATCCGGGCATAGCTTTGCGCCTTCTCCTGCTCGCCCAGCGAACGGAACACGTTGACCAGCATGAAGGGCGAGCCATAGTCCGTCGGCTTGATCGCCATCGCGCGCATGAAGCGCTCCGCGGCAAGGTCGAACTGGCCGTCGGTCACGCAAAACTCGGCGTAGTAGCGGTTCGCCTCGTGACAATGGGGGTCGAGTTCCAGCGCCTTCTCGAAAGCCTCGATCGCCTCGTCGCGACGATTGCCGACGGCGAGCGCGAACCCCCTCGCCGCATAGGCCTCCGGGAGGTTCGGATCGATCGCCAGGGCCTTGTCGGTCGTCGCCAGAATATCCTCGACCGGAATGTCGACGCCGTAGTGCGTCCTGAGGCGAGAATCGCATACTGCGATGCCGGCATAGGCGCGGGCGTAGTTCGGGTCGAGTTCGATCGCCCTGGCGAAGTTCTGCTTGGCCATGAGGTGGTTGGCCCTGGAGGCGATGTGGTAGTATTCGCGGCCGCGCAGATAGTGCGTGTAGGCCTCCACGTTTTCCGTCGGCGCCTGCTCGATCGCCTTCTTCTCCTCGGGCAGCAGCTTTACTTTCAACTGCTCGACGATCGACTTGGCGATCTCGTCCTGCACGGCGAAGATGTCGGTAAGGTCACGATCATAGCGAGCCGCCCAGAGATGGCCGTCGGTGGCGCCTTCGATCAGTTCGGCATTGATCCTGACCCGGTTCCCCACCTTGCGAACGCTGCCCTCGACGACATAGGCGACGCCGAGTTCCCTGGCGATACGCTCCAGGTTCTGCGCGCGCCCCTTGTAGGCAAAGACCGTATTGCGGCTGAGCACGAACAGGCCGGACGCGTTCGAGATGTCGGTGATGATGTCTTCCGTGATGCCGTCGCTGAAGAATTCCTGCTCGGGATCGTTGCTCAGATTGGCGAAGGGCAGCACCGCCAGCGACGGTTTGTCGGGCCGCGCGCCGCCAAACAGAAACTGCGCGGCGCCGGCGGTCGCGGGCTGGCCCCAGTCGGCAAAATAGACGCGCACCGGTTGGGCTATGTTCTTCACCCGCTTGTCGCCCTGGTCGGAAAAATCGACATCGAGCTTGTTGACGACCTCGTTGCGCACGGCAGCCGAACAGGCGATGCCGCCGGGAGGCGCCAGGCCCTGCAGCCGCACGGCGAGATTCACGCCGTCGCCGTGGAAATCGTCGCCATCGACGATGATGTCGCCGAGGTTTATGCCGATGCGGAACTTGAAATGCCTGTCGTCCGACACGCCCAGATTGCGATCGGGCATGCCGCGCTGGATCTCGACGGCACAGCGCGCGGCATTCAGCACGCTGCCGAATTCGATCAGGAACCCGTCGCCCATCACCTTGAAGATGCGTCCGCCATACCTGGCGACGGTGGGATCGAAGAACTCGCGGCGATGCTGGCGCAGGCTGCTCAGCGTCTGCTCTTCGTTGGTCTCCATGAGGCGGCTGTAGCCGACCACGTCGGCGGCCAGGATAGCCGCCAGTCGTCGCTCTACATGCTCCTCAGACATGCCGATCTCCGAAGGTCCGCCGATGAAATTTACTTGATGCAAGTCGGGCCGGCAACGCCGCACGCCATCTGCGCGCGCCGCTTCCGCTCGTGATCGTTGGCCGTCGGCTGTCTCCGCGCCAGGGGTGCGAAGCGGCCGCACATATGCGCCCGGTAAGCCGCGCTACCGCCGGGCCAGCAGTGCCTCGAGGCGGTCGAGCAGGGGACGCTGGCCATCGATCATTTTCACGCGTGCCTGCGTGAGGGCGAACCAGCCGGCCCGGTCTATCTCCGGGAACACGGCCCGTTTCCCGCTTTTCGGCGGCCATTCCATCACGAAGCTGTTGCTCTTCAGCGTCGCCGGATCGAAGTCGCAATCGGCGGCGAACGCCGCCACGGTCTTTCCCGCCTTCTGCCTCACCTCGCCGAGAGGTGTCAGTTCACAGCGCATGGTCCAGCCCGTCTCTTCGATGAACTCGCGGCGCGCAGCGGCCTCCGCATCTTCGCCATTGAAATACTCACCCTTGGGGATCGACCATGCGCCGGCATCCTTGCGTGCCCAGAAGGGACCGCCAGGGTGGACAAGCAGGACTTGCGTCTCGCCTTCCCGCTGCCGATGAACAAGTATGCCTGCGCTTTTCGCTGCCATACGCGCAGCTTCGGCCCAGGCAGGATCGGCTGCAAGGGCTGTGTGCTATCGCCAGCCCACGCGCCGCATCGTCGAGAGGCCGAGCCAGACACCCAGCGTGCAGCAGACGAGAAACACCCAACCGGACAGCGCTCCGGCGTGTATGCCCGACAAAAGCACGCCAACCGTGCAACCCAGCGAAACCATTGCGCCCCAACCCATCAGCACCCCTCCGACAAGACCTTTGGCGATCTGCGCGCGGGTCGGCAGCGCGGGACGGAACTGGCCACCGACAAGCGCCGCTGCGAAGCTGCCGAGCACCAGACCGACGACCAGCAGGCCGTTCGGCGAAAGCAGCGTTTCCTTGACCACTGTCGCGCAACCGCGCAGCGTGTCCAGCCCGAGCAGGGTTTCCGGCAGAAGCTCGTGCGAACTGCCCGCCGTACGCACGAGGCTGCCAAGTTCCGCAGTGACGCCGAGTGGCGCCACCCTGAAATAGTAAAGGGCCGAGATCGCCGCGACGGCAAGCCCGCCGACCGCCGCCGGCCAGCGATCCACGAAGACGGCCCGACCTAGCGCTGCGAGGCCCGGTTCCATGCCCTGCCGGGCGTTCCAGCGGCCGGTCGCCGCAAGCACCGCGATCACCGCGCCGAGCACCGCCAGCGTCGCGGCGAGCGCACCGGCGTAGCCCAATTCAAAAGGTAGCCAGACGGGACGGCTTTCCGAAACGCTCCAGAGATAGAGCCGGTTCCAGCTCAGGAAGCCGAGCAGGAAGCCGAACGCCGCTCCGGCCAGCGCGAAGGGAGAGGTCGGCGATCCCTCGCCCAACCGATAGAAATGTCCCGACAGGCATGAGCCTGAAATCGCCATGCCGAGGCCGAAGACGAAGGACCCGGCGGCAAGCACGATGCCGACCGGACCGACATGCGCGTTCGGCGGCAGCCGCTCCGGCTGCGGCACCGGCACCCAGGCCATGAGGACGATGAAATAGAGAACCGCGCCCGCGGCCAGCGCCACCGCGATCGCGATGAGGCCGCGCGGATCGCGATCGTCGAGGTAATCCCGGAAATTGCACAGGAAGCAGAAGCGGGCGCGCTGCAGCACGATGCCGAAGGCAGTGCCCGTCAGCAGCGAGAAGACCAGGTTCTTGGACGCAGGATCGGCCGACAGGCTCCAGGCCCAGGCAACCAGCAGCAGGAGAACGAGGCTCGCGCCGGCGCTGCGCAGGACGATGTTGTTCATTCCAGGATTCCGGATGCGTGAAGCG
>JALYWP010000012.1 GCA_030852655.1 Pseudomonadota bacterium
AACCAGGCGCTTTCCCGCGTCGGCCACGAGGTCCGCGTGACGTCCAACGCTGCGACGCTCTGGCGCTGGGTGGCGGCGGGCGAGGGCGATCTCGTCATCACCGATGTCGTCATGCCTGACGAGAACGCCTTCGACATGCTGCCGCGCATCAAGAAGGCGCGGCCGGAACTGCCGGTCGTCGTCATGAGCGCGCAGAACACCTTCATGACAGCGATCCGCGCTTCCGAGACCGGCGCGTACGAATATCTGCCTAAGCCGTTCGACCTCAACGAACTGCTGAGCATCGTCAACCGCGCACTGTCCGAGCCGCGCCGGCCGAAGATCGAAAGCCGGCCGGACGAGCAGGGCGAGGCGATGCCGCTTGTCGGGCGATCCGCCGCCATGCAGGACATCTACCGCATGCTCGCCCGCATGATGCAGACGGACCTGACCGTCATGATCAGCGGCGAGTCCGGCACCGGCAAGGAACTGGTGGCGCGCGCGCTGCATGAATATGGTCGCCGCCGCAGCGGACCCTTCGTGGCGATCAACATGGCGGCGATCCCGCGCGACCTTATCGAATCGGAGCTCTTCGGACATGAGAAGGGCGCCTTCACCGGGGCGCAGAACCGTTCGACCGGGCGCTTCGAGCAGGCGGAAGGCGGCACGCTCTTCCTCGACGAGATCGGGGATATGCCGATGGAGGCGCAGACACGCCTGCTGCGCGTGCTGCAGCAGGGCGAGTACACGACCGTCGGCGGCCGCACGCCGATCAAGACGGACGTTCGCATCGTCGCCGCCACCAACAAGGATCTGCGCACGCTGATCGGTCAGGGGCTGTTCCGCGAGGATCTGTTCTATCGGCTGAACGTCGTGCCGCTGCGGCTGCCGGCTTTGCGCGAGCGGTCCGAAGATGTACCGGATCTGGTCAGGCACTTCTTCAAGCAAGGCGAAAGCGAGGGCTTGCGGACGAAGCGCATATCGAGTGGCGGCATCGAACTGATGAAGCGCTATCCTTGGCCGGGCAATGTGCGCGAGTTGGAGAACCTGATCCGCAGGCTTGCCGCACTCTATCCGCAGGACGAGATTTCGTCCGAAATCATCGAAGCAGAACTCAAGACCAGCGAGCAGCCGGCGGCTGCGGGGACTGCCATGGTGCCGGACAACCTGACCATCGGGCAGGCCGCCGAGTTCTATCTGCAACGCTATTTCGCGAGCTTCGCGGGCGAACTACCGCCGCCGGGCCTCTATCAGCGCATCCTGACCGAGGTTGAATACCCGCTGGTGCTCGCATCCATGACGGCGACTCGCGGAAATCAGATCAAGGCCGCGGAATTGCTCGGCCTTAACCGCAATACGCTCAGGAAGAAGATTCGCGACCTCGGCGTGAACGTCTATCGAGGGTCGAAGTCGATCTGATCCCACGCTGCGGCTGCCTGTCGTTGCCGTTGCGAAGTGTTGCCCTAAAATCACTGGAACGTGTCCCATATGTCACGCATTGTTGCAGAATCGCCACAATGCGTTGCATAGATCGCCATATTCCAAGCGCAACCGAAGCGGGCAATGGCAATTCAGTCACCGGCGATTCCAGACAGGTTTTTCGAAGGCGCCTCGGCCGCCGATGGCCGCCGCTTGCTCGCTCTGCCTGGCGTGGTCGCGGTTGTCGGCGCGCTGGTCACCGCGGCGATCTCGTTCGCGATCCTGGTCGGCGTCACGCCGATCGCGCCGACCGAGACGACGACGATCGCGCTGATCGTCATCAATGCGCTCTTCGTTCTCGTGTTGATCGGGCTGATCGGCCGCGAGGTCCACCGAATCGCGATGGCCAGGAGGCGCGGCAAGGCGGCGTCGCGCTTGCATGTGCGCATCGTGGCCATGTTCTCGCTGGTGGCCGTGCTGCCGGCGATCCTGGTCGCGGTCATTGCCTCCATCACCCTCGACATCGGTCTCGACCGCTGGTTCGAGATACGCACCAAGACGATCATCAATTCGTCGCTGTCGATCGCCGAAGCCTATGTGCGCGAGAATGCCCGCAACTTGCAGGGCACCACGCTCTCCATGGCCAACGACCTCGACAATGCGCGCCCGCTATACGGCCT